>JAENWV010000005.1 GCA_016650015.1 Thermoleophilia bacterium
AAAACGACCTCGTGTTGCACTTGGGAGTTGAAACCGCCGTGCATTAGAATATAAACATGTACTTTAATCCCAACCAGGAGGCGGCATATGTCTGCCAACAAAGTTCTATCGGTTTTGATACTCATCGTAGGGGTCGCACTGCTCATCGCCCCTGTCGGCTACAAGATGTTCGACCGGGCGCCGGCCGGAGCTGACATGATGAAGGACTTCGAGCCCGTGCTGACACGTCCGAATGTCACGACTTTCCAGGGACACATGCAGACCTTCGGGGGTATGCAGACCGACATGGAAAAAATGATTCCCGCGTTCGCGCAACAAATGGGAGTCAGCGAGGACCAGCTTAACCAGATGATGCAGAAGCAGTTCCCCGGAGTGGCGAATGGAATAGGCCAGATGGACAAGATGGGCCAGGACTTCAGCACGGTTATCACTGTCATGGACCAGAATGTGGAAAACTTCCAGAAGGCTGATCAGCTGCCCATGAGAACGATGCCCTGGTTCTTTGTTATCGCTGGCGGCGTGCTGATAGTTCTCTCAGGCGCTCAGTTGCTGATGCCCGTCAAGAAGTAAACAAAGCGGTGGCAACTTACTGCCTGCTCTTCAAATCAGGAATAAACATGCCGCGCCGCTTTCAGCGGCGCGGCTTTTATTTGGCGTCAGATGTCTCTCAGCTGCTCCTCGGACATCCCGAAGTAATGCCCCAGCTCGTGCATGACCGTATTGCGGACCTGGGTCTTGATATCGCTGTCGGAGCGTGACATTTCCTCGATGGGGATGCGAAAGATTGTTATGCGGTCCGGCAGGGCGCCGTCGTAGGCCCGGGGTCTTTCGGTCAGCGGGATGCCTTCGTAAAGGCCCAGCAGGTGATGGCGGTCCCTCAGGTTTACCTTGCCCAGCTGGTCCGGCGATGCCCAGTCCTCGACCATGATGGTGACGTTGTCGAGGCGCGCGGCGAACTCCGGCGGCAGATCGGCCAGCGCTTCCTCCACCAGTTGTTCAAAATGGGCGCGGTTCAATTAGAGTACGACGCAAATGGAAACAGGTCCGTCAGAGCTCACGATTCAGGAAATTCAGGCGACGTATATCGCCGGAATTGTTCCGAATCAGGAAACAGGCAACCCGCGTCCCTGAAGAGTTCAGCGTTCGTGGGGGTAGGCCCGCGCCTCTGTTTTGTCAGTCGAGTAACGCTTGAGCAGCGCCTGGCGGCAGGATTCCCCCTGCTCGCGGTTGTAGGCCTTCTCCACGGTAACGTAGCAGCGTTCACGGGGCGGGCGCACGACCTTGACCGCGCCGAAGCCGCCCTTGCGCTTCTCCAGCTCCAGAAATCCCGCCATGTCGATCTCCACGGCGAACACCTTGTACAGGCAGCCGAAATAGGTGGAGCCGGCCTGGTCGTACGAATAGATATATTTGCATTCCGAGTCGATGCAGTTGGCGGGGTAGACAACCTTTTCGCAAAGCACCCCGCACTCCTTGCAATCAAGCTCTTCGGACAGTTCCAGCAGTAAAGACATTTTTCCCTTTCTCAATCCGCGGCTCGCCAAAAGTTCCATTTTCAGCTCCTGTTAGTCTGAACCCGAGCGGCCGCACTGTTTCCAATTGCGAGTATTGTACTGCGCTACAGCTGTTTACAGCAAGTTTCGACCGTTAAGAACTGGTTAAGTTTCGCCGGGAATGGGAAATAATATACGGCGTTTTGCAGGTATTGTTTTCTGCCACAGGAGCCGGTGATCCGAACTGGATGGGCGAAACGACCATAAAATCCATACATCTGCCTGATGGCGGCAGCGAGTCGTCGGAAAGCTCCCCGGTATGAAGAACGACCTGCATCTGCCGCCAAACGCGCTGACAGTTCTGTCGCGGCGCTACCTGATGAAAGATCGGCAGGGCAGAGTCGTGGAAACACCGGCGGAACTTTTCCGGCGGGTGGCCCGGCAGGTGGCCGCTGCCGATGCGGCTTACGGGGACGACCCGGCTTTTTCCGCGGAACAGTTCTATCAGGCAATGGCGTCGCTCGAGTTCCTGCCGAACTCCCCCACCCTGATGAACGCCGGCACGGAACTGGGGCTGCTCTCAGCCTGCTTTGTCCTGCCGGTGCCCGATTCCATCACCGGGATTTTTGACTCGGTCAAGTCCATGGCCATCATCCACCAGGCGGGCGGCGGCACCGGGTTCTCCTTCTCCCATCTGCGGCCAAAAGGCGACCTCGTGGGAACAACGCATGGTGTCGCTTCCGGTCCGGTGAGCTTCATGGGCGCCTTCGACAGCGCCACCGAGGTGGTCAAGCAGGGCGGGCGACGGCGCGGCGCCAACATGGGGGTGCTGCGCGTTGACCATCCGGACATCCTGGAGTTCATCGGGTCCAAGCAGCAGGAGGACTTTCTACGGAACTTCAACATTTCCGTGGCGGTGACTGACGAGTTCATGGAAGCGGTGAGAACGGATAGTGAGTACGATCTGGTAAACCCGCGAACCGGCGCGGCGGCCGGGCGGCTCAAGGCGCTCCCCGTTATGGAGGCGATCGCCGCGGCGGCCTGGGCCGGCGGCGACCCGGGCATGATCTTCCTCGACCGGATCAACGAGTCAAATCCCACGCCGCGGTTGGGGTCGATGGAAACCACTAATCCCTGCGGCGAGCAGCCGCTGCTGCCTTACGAGTCGTGTAACCTGGGCTCGATAGATCTGTCGAAATTCGTCACTGGCGGTGAATCGGTCAGCGGTGAGGCAAGCGATGGCCGTGCCGCGGGAGATGGCCGTGCCGCGGGAGATGGCCGTGCCGCGGGAGATGGCCGTGCCGCGGGAGATGGCCGTGCCGCGGGAGATGGCTATTCCGCGGGCGGCGAGCTCGACTGGGCGCGGCTCGGCGAGCTGGTCGATATCGCGGTACATTTTCTCGACAACGTCATCGACGCCAACCACTTCCCGCTGGACGAGATCGGGAAGATGACCGACGGCAACCGGAAGATCGGCCTTGGCGTGATGGGCTTCGCCGAGGCGCTGGTGAAGCTGGGAATCCGCTACGACTCGGAAGCGGCGCTGGCCATGGCGGAGGAGATCATGAAGTTCATCGAGGAGCGGGCGGTGGCGAAATCGGTAGAGATCGCCGGCCGGCGCGGGTCCTTCCCCAATTTTGAGGGCAGCCTCTGGCAACAGCGCGGCTATGAAGCCATGCGGAACGCCACCGTGACGACCATCGCGCCAACCGGGACCATAAGTGTGATCGCCGGCACCAGTAGCGGCATCGAGCCACTGTTCGCCATCTCTTTCGTGCGGGACGTGATGGATGGCACGCGCCTTTTTGAGACCAATGCCGAGTTCGAACGCCTGGCGCGCGAACGCGGATTCCATTCAGAAGAATTGATGGCGGAGATCGCCCGCAGTGGCAGCGTGGCCGGAAACGAGCGAGTGCCAGCCGACTTGCGCGAGCTTTTCCGAACCGCCCTGGATATCGAACCCGAGTGGCACGTGCGCCTGCAGGCCGCCTTCCAGAAGCATGTGGACAACGCGGTTTCCAAGACGGTCAACCTGCCACGGGACTCCGGAATTGATGATGTAAAGCGCGTCTTTCTGCTAGCCTGGGAGCTGGGCTGCAAGGGCATCACTGTTTTCCGTTACGGCAGCCGCCGGCAGCAGGTGCTCTACCTCAACCCCTCCAAATAGAGGTTATATGGTCGTAACGGCGACCTCAACCCCTCCAAATAGAGGTTATATGGTCGTAACGGCGAAATAGGATTTCGGATTTGTGCCGGGCCTTCTAGCCGGAGGCCCGGCCGGCTCTTCTCGTTTTGCTCCATACCTCGGGGTAAGGAAAAACGTTTTCGCTTTGAACACTCAGTCAAAAACCGCCCTGGGCGGTGAGGGGCTCGCCGAGGAGCTGCCCCGCTCGGGAATGGCTACGCGCTTTATCGCCGCCAACTTCGGTGCGCTGTTGTTCGCCGGCGCCGCCAGCCTGCTGGCATTTCGCTGGATCGGCGACCTCGATGACCTGCTGACCTTGCCCGGCGCCATCATCGTGGTCGCCTTCATCGCCATCATCCCCGGCTACCTGAACATCTTCCTACTGCTCAGCCTGCTTTCCTACCGTCAGCCGAAACTCAGTCTCGAGGGAACGTTTCCGGGCGTTTCCATCCTTATTGCCGCCTATAACGAAGAGAAAAACCTGGCGGAGACTTTCCGCGGCCTGGCGGGTCAGGACTTTCCGGCGGAGATCGAGGTGATAGTCGTCGACGACGGCTCCACCGACGGGACCCTCAACTATCTGCGTTCGCTGAGGAAGCCCTGCCTCGAAGTCATCTCCATCCCCCATCAGGGGAAGGCGGCGGCGCTAAACGCAGGGCTGGAAGCGGTTTCCCACCGGGTATTGGTAACCATCGACGCCGACACCTTCCTGCATCCACAGGCGCTGCGCCGGATTGTCGCCCGGCTGATGCAAAGCCCAGACTGCGCCGCCGTGGCGGGTTCGGTGCTGGCCAAGAATTCGCGGGAATCCAGTTTTACCCGACTGCAGGAGTGGGATTATTTCCTGGGCATCGGCGCCGTCAAGCGCCAGCAGAGCATGTACCGGGGGACGCTGGTGGCGCAAGGCTCCTTCAGCGCCTTCCGCACCGGCGTGGTGCGCGCCGCCCGGGGCTGGCCGAACCGCATCGGCGAGGACATCGTGCTCACCTGGGCGCTGATCGGTGAGGGCTACCAGATCGTCCATGAGCCGACCGCTATCGCGTTCACCAGAGTGCCCCATACATTCCGCGGTTTCTACCGCCAGCGCCAGCGCTGGGCCCGCGGCATGATCGAGGCTCTTCGAGGCCATCTGGGAAATGTCTGGCGCCAACACCGCTTCGCCAGCTTCTTCGTGGCGATGGACCTGCTCTTCCCGCCCCTGGACCTCGTCTTTACCCTGGCTTTTCTCCCTGGCGTGGCACTGGCCTGCTTCGGCCACTTCTACCTGGCCGGGGCGATGACCCTGCTGGTGCTGCCGTTAACCGCTTTGATCGTGCTGATCATGCTGCGCTATCAGAAGGGCATTTTCGACCTCGTGGGCCTGAAGATCCGCCGGAATCTACTGGGTTTCCTGGCCTATTTCCTGCTCTACCAGTTCATCGTCTCACCGATCTGCGTGGTCGGCTACACCAGGGAGCTCTTGAACCTCGAGCGGAAGTGGTGAGCGGGACAGCTTTCCTCAAGGAGGAGTGAGAGCCTGACCAGGGTGTCCCACTTTGCGCCGCATTGTCCTCTGCGGCATTTCGCCCAATCGTCCCGAACTGTCCTGCACTGTCCCGCCTTTTATCCATCAGGATAAAAACTTCAGCGCGATTCGAAATCGCGACATTCTTGAGATTTCACCTGTACCGGCTAGCTGATTAAATATTAGCCTGCAAAATGTGGCTTTATTACAAAAACCTTCTTCAAGCAGACACAACCGACCCACTAATATTAGTTATAGTGATAATAAAGATGGGGGTTTTCCCCGATAGTAGCGGGTTCCCGGGGAGGATATGCTCATTACGTAAGTTTACGGCACAAGGTTGAAAGCGTTGGTACATGCCTGCGCAAAAAATTATTCGTGCGAGGAGGTGACAAATGCAACTTACCAGGCAAGCTGATTACGCGATTAGAGCACTGCTGCATCTGTCGGCTGAAAAGACCGGCAACGTGGTGCAGACCAAAGAAATCGCCTCCAGTGAGGGAATCCCCGAGAAGTATCTCCCCACCATCATGCGCACTCTGGCCCGCGCCGGCCTAGTCAGGACGCTCCGCGGCAACCAGGGCGGTGTGCTGCTGGCCAGGAAGCCGGATGAAATCAACCTGCGTGAGGTCATAGAGGCAATCGAGGAACCGATAGTTCTCAACCGCTGCCTGCGGGACGACGGCGAATGTGACCGGGAAAGTTTCTGTCCCGTGCACCCCGTCTGGGAACGCATCCAGCAGACCCTGATCGACCAGCTGGAGTCGACGACATTCGCCGATTTGGCAACGGATAAGATCAATTACGAGGCAGGCTCTTCCAAGGGATGGGAATTTTCTGATTCCCAAAGTGAAAGGATTCTAGCTTAATCCTAGCTTAATCCTCTCCAGACGTGCGCGTGGCAAGCGCAGAGGTTTGTGAATAACAGTTGACGTGGACGTGGTGTCGGGTCAGGAGCGGGTGTTGCGAGCGGATTTGCCGACCCGGCTAACTTTGTAGGCTTGCCCAGTACCTGCCATAGAGGGCGTGGTCGAATCGAGGCACGTTGATGGCGGCGCATTTAGCGATCGAGTATTCCCCCCCCCCCCAAGTTTGTAACTGTGCGCGGTTCTCCAGGAGTACAACTTCCCTCCGGGTTTGGAACATCGATACTTTGTGAGACTCGCTGCAGGCTGGAGCTGTTTTCCAGTAGTACGACTTCCCTCCGGGTTTGGAACCCTCCTGTGTTTGCGATACCATTGGCTGAGCCGGAAACGGCGGTGACACCACCTTCAAGCAAACATGGATCAAAAAACCAGCCAGCCTTGAAAGACTATTACCGTATCCTCGAAGTCCACCCTGAAGCTTCACGGGAAGTGATCGACCGCGCCTACAGGGCGCTGGCGCGCAAGTATCACCCCGACGCTTATCCCGCGGAACGGCAACAATGGGCCAACCTCATGATGCAGGAGATCAACGAGGCGCACGACGTGCTCACCGACCCGGGCCGCCGGGCCGCCTACGCCCGCTATCAGAAGACTGAGTTCTGGCGCGTGTTCTGGCGCGAGGGGCTGTCCGGTCTTTCGCGGCGCTGGGCGGGAAAAGGCTAAGCTACTCGGGCATCGGGGTGTCCGTGGGCTCACCGCGTTCTGAATACTTGGCGTCGATCCTCTCCCGAATAGCCAGCACCGACAATCCTTCCCCCTGCCACTGGCCGATATCCATCGCCTCGTCAAGACAGGTTGTGCACCCGGCGGCGTGCTCGTCAAAGTCGCCGGTCTGGCGATTGTAGAAACAGTCCTTGAGGTTCTGGTATTTCTCAGGATCCTGTTTACAGCCACAGTAACAGGGCACACGTTCCAGAATAGACTGGTTGGCGGCGGCAATTCGGTAGCCGTTCAGGGACTCTTCGGAACGGTAGACGAACTCGGGAAAGGCCGGGTCGTTGCCGGCGGTCGAGTCACCGCAACCAGCAATGAAGAAGACGATCAGCAGCATCGCCAGAACCGCTCCCATGCCACCTGCTCTTCTGGTCCAGGCACTCATCGGGCTAGCACGCTCCGCTCATCGGCAGCAGAAAGAGGAATCCGAAGCCGCTGAAAGCAGCCAGCACTACGGCGCTGCGGCTGAGAGCTCCGGCTCTCATATCTTTCCGGGCAATCCCCAGGGAGAAGTAAAGGCCCATCCCCAGCAACGCCAGTTGCAGAAACTTCAGTGGGATACTGACGAAGTAAACGTTGGTCGGCGGCATATGGCCGGACCAGTCGATGAGCCGTGATTCCAGCAGCACCGTCTGCAGTGACGGCCAGGCGCCCGACCACAAGTGCTGCAGCGACAGTGACAGGAAAACTCCCAGGGTCAACGGCAAAAAACTGAATGCCATTGAGTCAAATCTGGAAGATAAGGCTTTGCCGGCGGACGAGTATTTGACACCTGTGTTATCTCCAGCACCGGCGACGCCTGTAACCTGCACGCGCCCGCCCAGTAATCGCGCCACGCAAAGCTGCAACAGGAGGATCGTGCCCACCAGAACCGACACGCCCAGGACGACGGTCAACCGGTAGTTGTAACCCAGGTAGGGAAGTGCGAATTGCTGATAGCGGGCGAATAGCTGGGTCATACGCACCGAATCGGCGGCCATCAGACCCAGAAGGAGTAACGACAGCACGCCCTCGGTGCGGCCGAACTCCTGGAGACCGGGCAGTCGCGGCGACACCGGTGTCACTGTTGTGGTGATGCCGCGAGCGCCAGGATCGTGCGTGCAGACGCCACACATCTGGCACTGGCTCGGCTGCCTCAGGCTCGCGGGCGACTGCCCTACCGGACAGACCGCCATGGCGCCCTGCATCCGTGTGCTGCCATGAGGCCTCAGCCAGGAGAAAAAGGAATAGACCCGGGTGATCAGCCCCACGGGACAAAGATAGCGGCAAAATGTCCGACCGCGAAAAGCCAGCGACAGCCCGAAAGCCAGCAAGGTCATGCCGATGAGAATGATCCCGGTGGCGCCCGCGTTTCCTTCGAGCCCGAGCGCCAGAAAGGCCAGGCCAAAAGCAAACACCGAGGCTACCCCCAACCAGGGGCCAAGACGGCGAAAAACACCCGGTGGAGCCGGACGCTCCTTGATGATCTTGCCAACCAGATCAGCGACGCCGCCGAATGGGCAGACACCGCACCAGATCCTGCCGCCGAAGAGCAGCAGAAACCCCAGTCCCGGCCACCAGAGACGCCAGACAACCTCGGTAGCCAGGTTGCCTTCGCCACGCTGGCCGGGCGCGAAGGCAAAATAAATCAGGGCCGCAAGGACGGCGTAGAACAGCCAGTGGAATAGCCCCGGATAAAAACGCCAGCGCAGCAGGGGATCTATGCCCGGCGGCGGCAACTTGAGGCTTGCCGCACCCGCCCGGCCGGCAGCCGCTTCATTTGTCTGTTCAGTCATGAATTAAATATAGTTCGCCCTCACCGACACCTTGCTGACGGCTGGAGAGGGATCGTTGGATTTGATCGTCACCTCAAAGAGATGCTGGCCGCCCATGCCCTTGTGCATCAGCATGGAAACGGTAACAGTTGTGCTTTCACCCGGTTCGATGGTCGTGGAACCCACGACCGCCTGAGCGTCTCAGCATCCTTCCAGTCTCTTGACGTCGAGCTTGCCCAGACTAAGAGGACCGCTACCGGTGTTTCTAATGGTAAACGAGTGTTCGACTTTCTGATCCACCGGAACGCTGCCAAAGTCGTAGCTGGTCTCGGCAATCTGCATTCTGCCACCCGAGTCGGCCGGCAGGATTGTCGCTGCCTCCGTTTTCTGGTCGGCTGACCCCGTTGCCGTATCGGATTTTTGATCGCCGCCGCAGCCAGCGATTATGGTCAACGTCAACAAGACCCCCGCTAATGCCGCGGTCATGGCTATAAATCGCTTCCCAAACCCCGGCCTTCCTGCCGTTCCAATAAATTTTCCCGCACTTCTTCTATACGGACCAGACCTGCTGTCATCCGCCATGAAATTGTCTCCTTTGAAGTATTCAGGACGACCCTATTTTATCAACTTGGCGTCCTTTATTTATGATACCCAAGTGCGGACTTATCCAAAGCAGGGCGGCATTAAGAAAGATTAAGCCACCGGAGGTGAACTTACAGCCCGTTTGCCATATAATCCATAACTATCATCAATTTGCCGGGGGGCATTTTGCGTCCCGCGTATCTCTGCGCAAGGAAAAAGTAATCATGCATGTTCCTCGCCTGCCAAAACAGTTCCCGGGACGCCATCTGGTCCTGATCCTGATCGTGGGCGTCCTGTTGGCATTCGTCGGCCTCCTGGACGTACTGCTGATGGATGACTTACCCTGGATCGACCTGGCCTGGGCCGTCCCGATAGTCACCGCGGCTTACCTCTTAAGCCCGCTGGAGACTGTCATGGTCGCCCTTGTCGCGATGATCATCTGTGCGGCGAGCGTGGTCAGCGGTGACACCGATGTCAATTTCTGGACTTCTGCCGCGGTCGGCGCTTTCGGCGTTCTGGTAGCCATCATGGCTATCCTTATCCGCCGTTATTTCAGACGGATAAACCTGATCCGGGATGCCCTCGAAGAATCTCCCCTCGCCTACGCCGAGTTCAGCTTCCCTGGATACAAACTGGCTAGCTTCAACCAGACTTTCACGAGGCTTGCCAATAACAACTGCAAACCGGGCACCAGGCTATCCGAATTGTTATCTGAAGAAAACGCCGGCGAAATGGCCGCCAAAATGGACGAGGCAATCGCTACCAGGACGCGTGTCGACTCGGACGAGTTCCATCTGCCCGGGGAAGAAGGACGCGGCAGCTTCTGGCAAATAAACTTTATCCCGGTTTCCACTCAGGGAGGGGGACAGCCGCGGTCCGTGGCGCTCTTCGCGTACGACATCACCGATTCGGTAAACCGTGGACGCACACGCGAGGCGGCTCTCAGGATCAGCGCCGCGGTCATGTCGAGCCTCAGCCTGGGCGAAACGTTGCGAGTAGTGCTCGACAACATGGTCTTTACTTCCGGTACGGATGCCGGTGCCCTTCTCCTGCTCGAAGACGACCAGTGGGTAGGCAAGGCAGGTTACGGCCAATATTCCGACGAGATGATCCAACAGCTGCGCTTCCCTTATGACGACATACCGGTCAGTGTCGCCGCCCTGGAAAGCAAGGAGGCCATTGCTTTGGAAAACCCGGCCGAGGACGGGCGCTTCAGGCCGGAGCTGATCAGAAACCTGAAAGTCAGATCATTGCTGATGGTGCCGCTCGTTTCCTCCAACCGGTCAATCGGCGTCGTCTGGCTCGTCCAGACCGACGAGATACGCAAGTTCACCGAGGAGCAGATCAAATTCGCCATGATCATCGGCTCACACGCGGCATTGGCGATCGAGAACGCCGGCATCTATGAGAACGAGCATTACATACGCAAGTCGCTGGAAGCCATCGAAGCGATTTCCGAGGCCGGGCTGGTCTCACTCGACCTCGAGGAGGTCCTGATCGAGCTGGTAACGCGGGCCCAGGATGTCATGCAGATGGACGCCGCCATGATCCTGCTGGCCGACGAAACCGGCAACGAACTGGTGGCGCGGGCGGCGGCCGGTAATCTGGCGACGCCACTGGCGGATATCCGGGTCGGGATCGGTCAAGGACTGGCAGGGCGCGCTTTCCAGGAAGGTGTGCCGATGAAGGTCGACAATCTGCAAAACGACCCGGAGGCGCGTGATTTTTCTCTTTTTACCGAGAGCTCGGGTATCAGGTCGGTGCTGGCGGTGCCGCTGAAAGTGGGCGGCAGAATCTCCGGCATACTGCAAATCGGCAGCCAGCGGGAAAAGGCTTTTTCGGCCCGCGAGTGGGGACTGATCCAGGTTCTGACCGACCGGGCGTCGATGGCGGTGCAGAACTCGGTCCTGCACGAAAAGACGATGAAGGAGCTTGCCCGCGTGGCGATGCTCCGGGACGTGGCAGCCGCCTGCGCCGGGTCGCATGATATCAGAAAGATCGCCAGCAGTGCCATGGAAGCGGTCTACGAGCAGATGGGCTGCTTTCGCGCCAGCGTCTTTTATCTGGACGAAGAGCTGGACGGCCTGGTCAACCTGGCCTTTATGGGGCATTCACCAAAGGTCATGGACGAGTTCAAGTTCTCGCCGATGTCCCGCGGCACACTGCTGACCCGCGCCGTTCTGGAGCGGCGGATGATCACCCACGAGGAGGTCGATCTCTCCAATGCGACCGAGTCCGAAGGCTACATCCTCAAGGCGTTGCATGTAGGCGACAACCGCCGCTGCACGCTGCCTATTATTTACAAGGAAAAAGTAGTCGGGGGCATGGCTTTGGTCTGGCCTGACAAACGGCCGTTCACACCAGCGGCGATCGAGACGATTATGAGTGTCGCCAACCAGCTGGCTGTGGCAATCCATACCTGTGAGTTGCCGGGCGTGGAAGAAGTCATCAGGGAAACCGCAAGCGTGGATCCGGCCGGGGTCGGTAACATTCCGGAAGCGGGGGCGGAAACGACAGCCGATGCTGAAACGACGGTGAACTAGCTAAAACAGGGTCGCCACCAGGCTCAGCAGTGCCGCCATCCTCCCCAGCTCCACCGCTGCTCCCATCAAGTCTCCACCAGCGCCGCCAAACCAGTGTCTGCCCGCCGCCGCCAGAATCAATCCCGTGAAAACCGCGGCGGCGCCCGCCGTGATTATACCGGCCAACGGCAAAGCCAGGGCCAGCGCCGCCAGACCGGACGCCGACAGCACGATTCCCAGAATGCTTCGCCAGCCCTTCAGGTTCGCGAGGAAGACGCTGCCGCTGCCTTCGTGGGAGGGCGCACTGACAGCGGTGACCATGAGCAGGCTCAGGCGCGCTGAAATTTCCACGGCCATCAGGCTCCAGACGATGCGAACCCCCTGACCGGATGAGATGAGCAGCTGCAAGAGCGCGGCCCAGGAGATGAGGTAGGTCAGAAATACGGCGCCGATGGCGCCGATGCCCATGGTCCTGTCCTTGAGAACCTCGATGCGGCGAGCGGCGTCACCGTGAACCATGACGGCGTCACCAATATCGGCAAGCCCATCAGAGTGATGAAATCCGGTAAGCAGGAGCGCCATGGCCAGAATGGCGGCGGCAGCGACGGGTTGGCCGAAAAGCCGCTCGCAACCCCAGCCGGCCAGGCCTTCGATGCCACCGAGCACCGCCGCGACCAGGGGCAGCAGATAGCCGGCACGTGCGGTGTCTTTAATCGTGCCCGCCCGCGAAAGCGGCAGAATGGTGAAAAACCCGAAGACGTGGCGCGCGCTGTTCAAGCTCCAGGCACCGCTCTGTCAGCAGCTACCTCGATGCAGCCGGCAGAATCTGTGATTCCGGCTGAAGCATCTCTGGATCCTTCACTGGCAAGCGATGCGTTGAGCCTGCTCACCAAAACGTCCAGGTCATGGATGGCGTCCGGTTCTCCGGGCCTCCGGACCAGAATGACAGCGGCGCCCTCAAGCTCGGCGGCCTTCAGTTTTTCCTCCAGACCGCCCTCACGGCCGGAATCCTTGGTGACCAGGGTCGACGCCCCGCATTGCCGCAGGCAGGCGCGGTTAAAGTCGACGCTGAAAGGCGGCCAGACGGCGATTATGTTTTGAGGTTTTATCCCCAGCCGCAGGCAATCTTCAAAGGATTCGGACAATGGCAGTATGCGTGCGGCAAAGTCCAGGCCGGCCTGGACGAATGGCTCGAGATTCCGCGTGCCGAGGGTCAACAGGGAACGGGCACCGCTTTCCCGAAGCCGGCTGGCCGCTTCATCGAAAGAGTCGACGGTATCCGGTGGCGAACCGGCGCCGATGTTTGCGGTTTGCTTCCAGGGCGGCCGCGAGCTGCGAAAGTAGGGCAGGCCGGCAATGTCAGCGGCAAGCCTTGCCTGCTCGCTGGCCTCCCGGGCAAATGGATGAGAACAGTCGACGATGGCGGCGCAGTCCAGGCTGGCGGCGCTGGCCGCCATACCGCCGGAGTCCTTCCTGCCGGTATCGGTTTTAAGTCCGGCGGCGGCCGCGACTGAGGCGCCCAGCGGTGTGGCCACGCTGACGATCACGCGATAACCTTGTTCCTGCAGACGCCTGGCGGCCTGGTTGGCCTCGGTAGTGCCACCTATCAGGTATATGGTCTGGTTGATCATTGGTCCGAGGTTTCGGCTTTGATCCTTTTTCCCTCATAACCACGCGCGGTGACCATCCTGCCGTTGATGATCGCCGTGCGGGAGTTGCCGATGATGATAATCGTCCGCATGTCGATCTGCCGGGCCGGCAGTTCATCCAACCGGATGACGCCGCTGGTCTCGTTGGCGCCTCCCGCTTCGCGCACCCAGCCGACCGGTGTATTCGCCGGACGCTGCGGCAATCAGGCCGCTGACTTCTTCATACAGCGCCCGCCGTTTTTTACTGGTGGGGTTGTAGAGGCAGATGACCAGGTCAGAGGCCGCGGCCAGCCGCGCCCGCCGCAGGACTTCTTCCCGCGGCGTCAGCAGGTCGCTCAGACTGAGGGTGATGTAGTCGTTCATCAGCGGCGCGCCGAGCCTGGCGGCGGCGATCTGGGCTGCGGTCACCCCCGGTACGACGGTCACCGGCGCCTCGCCGGCGAGCTCCAGCAACGGTCCAGCCATGCCGTAGACTCCCGGGTCGCCGCTGGAAACCAGGGCGACCGTCCTCCCCTCCGCCGCCAGCCGGAGAGCCTCACGGCAGCGATCGATCTCGGCGCCCATGGAGCCGGTTATATATTCCTTGTCAGGGAAGAGCGGCCTGACCTGCTCGATGTAGGTGCGATAGCCCATGATGATCTCCGCTTCGCCAAGCGCGGTGGCGGCGGCGGCTGTCAAAAGCGGTGCGGTCCCCGCGCCGGTGCCGATGACCAGGACGGGCGCGGGTGCCTGATTTTGTATCGATGCCGTGGGAACAGGTTGAACCTGCCTGAAATCGTCAGACTCGACCGCCAGTGCCACAGTCACCCTGCCGATTGTTTCCTTCCCCGAAACCAGCATGGCGTTCTCACCGGCGGCCAGGAGCGCCGCCGGTTCACAGACGGCGGGGGTTCCCACTGTCTCGGCGACAAAGCTGTTACCGGGCCGGTCCAGTGCTGCAAGTTCAGCCGCCGTGAAAAAGACGATATCCGCATCAAGGGCGGCGGCGGCTTCGATCAGTCCGCTTTCCTCCTGCTTGATATCGATTGAGGCGACCCGGGCGATGGCGCGCTGGTCTATGCCGTGTTTTTCACAGACAGTCTCGATGGCCTTTTTGATTTCCGCCGCCGGCGTACCCCGGCGACAGCCGATGCCCACCACGACGACTCGTGGGATCAGGCAGGCAGTCGGGATGGCGCCACCATCGTTCATCTTCTCGTGTGTAATTAAAAGTCGTCCGGCGTAGCCGCTACTATCGCTGCCAGGCGGCAGCCAGCCGTAACCATCAATCCGCGGATCCTCACGGCTCTCAATACAGACGGGCTTGCCGTCAACCAGCAGCGCAGTAACTCGCCGAAGGGCGACCGGGTCGCTGACCACAAGACCCAGCTGACGGGCGGCCTCGTCGGGAGCGGTCAGGCCCTGGACATCGCTGGAGGTCGTAATAACCGCATCGCCATCCAGGAAATCAGCGATCTCACCGGCGAACCGGTTGGCGCCGGCGGCATGGCCGCCGAGCAGGGGCACCACGTAGCGTCCCTCCTCATCGACAACGATGATGGCCGGATCGCTCTGCTTGGAGTCCAGGTGCGGCGCCAGCACGCGGAAGGCGATGCCCGCCGCCATGACACAGACGAGGGTTTCACCGGCGCGGAATCGCTCAGGCAAGGCTTCGGTGATGCTGTCGAAGGGATCGCAACGCGGACAGCCCATGCTGTGACTTCGGGGCAGGTGGGCGGTGCCGCCAAAACGGTCGCGCAGCTTGAGCGCCAGCAAGGCCCCGCCCGCAGTCAATGAGAAATAGCTGATTTCGCGATTATCTTCCATCCTGCTGATATTCAGCTCCTGGATTTCGTGCTCACTTCCGGTAACCGTGGGAAAATCCGTCCTTATAAAGCAGGGACTCATCCCCTGCCTGGGCGAGCGCTTCCCCCACCAGTATGATGGCGGTGCGGTCGATTCCCGCCGCCTCGATGTCGCTGGCCAGTTTAGCCACGGTTGTCCTCATAATCCGCTGGTTCTGCCGGCTGGCGTTCTGCACCACGGCGACCGGCGTCTCCGGTTTATACCCCTCAAGTAGTTGTTGCTGGACCTCGGCTGCGAGCCCGGCGCTCAGAAATATGGCCATGGTTGCGCCGTGAGCGGCCAGCCGGGCGATGCTCTCACTCTCTGGCACCGGCGTCCGGCCGGCGGCGCGGGTGATGATGACCGTCTGGGAGACTCCCGGCACGGTCAGTTCGCTGGCGAGTGCGGCGGCTGCCGCGTTCAGGGAGGAAACACCGGGGACCACCTCGAAATCAATGCCCTCCAGCCGCAGCCAGGCGATCTGCTCCTTGATCGCTCCGTAGAATGAGGGATCGCCGCTATGCAGCCGCACCACGCGTTTGCCGGCACGCGCCCGGGTGACCATCACCTTGACGATATCGTCAAGGCAGAGTGGCGCGCTGTCCACCAGCTCGGCCCGGGGGCAGAAACCCAGCAGCTCCGGGCTGACCAGCGAGCCGGCGTGGATGACCGTTTCCGCCTGTTCCAGCAAACGCTTGCCCCGGATTGTCATCAGCTCCGGATCGCCGGGTCCGGCACCGAGAAAATATATTTTGCTGTCAGTCATCTGTTCATCTCCTGCGAGCTTTCGCTTTAGCGGTTTTTCATTCGGGCGGCTGGATCCAGAGAATGGCAAAGTACGGCAGGGCTGCCGCCGACTCCCGGTCCAGCTTCTCCAGAACCCGCTCGCCGGTGCCGCCCAGCTCGATTACACCGCGGGCGCGTGCCCAGGCGCCGTTGGCGTCCAGCATTTCCAGGGACTCCTCCGACAGAGAGCGCGGTTTGATGATAACCACCGAAGCCCTCATCGCCAGAGCCTGTTCCAGGGCCGCGTGGGCCTGCCCGGTGACCACCACCGTGGGCGTGTCTCCGGCTGCCAGAGGCAAGCCGAGAGCCGCAGCCATGGCGCTGGCCGCCGTGACGCCGCTGACCACTTCTACCCGGCCGGGAAAACGCTCCGCCAGGTAGCCGAAAGTACTGTAGAAAAGCGGGTCGCCCAGGGACAGATAGGCTACGTCCATGCCGCCGGCGGTGGCGGCGATAACGGTTTCCGCAGCGGCGGCGTGGGCCTGTTCGAGCCGCTCCCGGTCACGGGTCATCGGCATGAGCAGCGGCAGGCGGATGGTCGCTTCCGGCAGATGGTCGGCCACCGTCTCGAAAGCGCGGCTGCCCGCGCCTTCCCGGTTTACCGGATAAGCCACGGCACCCACGCGCTTTATCACCTCGAGGGCCTTGAGCGTCAACAGGCCGGGATCCCCCGGTCCGACGCCCACTCCGTATAGAGTTCCCGGTTCCCGGCTCATGGCGCCCGGCTCCTCGCTGATGTCTTCCTGTTCATGGTTCATCGTTCCGTGGTTACAGCCGCAGGCTCCTCGTCTGCCTGCGGTTTGTCTCCGGTAAAGATTATCACCGGATTGTGCTCCAGCCACTGCGTCGCCTCACCACGGGCGACCGATACCCTGGTGACGCTCCGACCTTCAAGGCCGGAATGTGCGAACAGGTTGTGCGCCGCTTTTTTGGTCTGCTCCAGCAGCGCCGTGACCAGTATCCTGCCGCCGGGAGCGAGAGCCTCCAGGGCTCCCTGGAAAATCTTTTCCAGCCGGCCGTCGTTGCCGCCGACAATCACCAGGTCGGGCCGCGGCAATCCCTCGAAACAGTCCGGCGCCTCGCCGCTGACAGTTTCGATAACGGCTCCAAAGCGCCGGGCGTTTCGCGACGCCAGGTCACAGGCTTCGGAGTTCTTGTCAATTGAGTAGACGCGGGCGACAGGTTCGATCAGGGAGCACTCGATTCCATATGAGCCGGTGCCGGCGCCTGAGTCCCAGATAACCCGTCGTCCAAGTGGCTGGGCCTTGGCGAGCAAGACGGCGCGTACTTCACTTTTGGACAGAGGGATCCCCTCGCCGCGCAACCACAACTCGTCGGGAATGCCCGGCGCTGAAGCGGAGCGTCCGGTTTCCATTCGGTCGGTATCCCCGGAGGCGTTCCGGTCTTCTTCCGGAAGAATCAGAAGCAGAGAGTTGCCCGGGAAGCCAAGAAGTGCGGCGTCCCCCAGGCGGCCCTGCCAGATCTGCTCTTTTGGCAGGCCGAGGTCGGAACCGACGGCGGCGCGGCGATTGGCCAGGGCCAGAGGCATGCTTTTGGCGATCACCTGGGGAGAGCTGGACGCGTCACAGAAATAGAGGGTCGGCTGCGACACGTCCGGCAGGGGCGCCAGTTCCGAAGCGCGGCCATGCAGGCTCACCAGACGCCAGTCCTGCCAGGACAAGTGCAGCCTGGCCGCCAAGATCTGCAGCGAAGAGATGCCCGGAGCAATATGAATCCGGTCAGCGAAATTCTCCTTGAGAAAAGGCAGGATGCCGAAACAGCCCGGGTCGCCACTGGCCAGCACGCAGACATCAGAATGCTCGAGTCCCGCGGCAACGAAACGCCGAGTCTCCTCCAGGTCGGCCGTGATGGCATGCAGTTCAGCGCCCTCAGGGGCCAGCTCCAGCAGACGCCGTCCGCCGGCGAAACTCCGGCAGCGGGCGATCAGGGATCGGGCCTCCCCGGTAAGCATCGCCCCGGTCCCCGGACCGACGCCGACTATATACAACATGTTCCGGTTTTCATCCATGTGCGTGTTTTGATGCATGTGTTTGTTTTCATCCATGTGTTTGTTTTCATCCATGTGCGCTTATTTCTCGCTTCATATCCGGCTTATGCAAAAAAACTATGCACGACCGACGATTTTCCCCCGTCCGTCCGTCAGGATCACCTCTGCCGTGATGCCGTATTCATCATTGACCCGCGCTGCAACGCGCCTGGCCGTCTCTTCCAGAACCAGGGCGCCCTCCGCGCCCGCTTCCACGAGCCTGGTCAGCGCCGCCTCGGTGGTCGGCAGTAGCAGGAGTTCCCGCGTCCGGCTACCGCTCCATCCCGCCGCCTCGGCGCATTCAACCAGTACATCGAGGGGCATCGGCGAACGCCGCGAATGGGTGTTGAAATCACCTCGCGCCAGCTTGGCTACCTTGGCGGCGTGGCCCAGGATCACTACCTGCCGCATGCCACGCTCCCGCGCCGCCGCCAGCATCATGCCGGTAAAATTTCCCGTCTGCACCACTGCCAGCGGCTCGAAGCCCGCCGCCAGCGCCGCCCTCTCACCCTTGGCGCCGGGCACCAGTACCGGCCGTTTCACACCGGCTGCCCTGGCCACGTCCAGCTGCGGCAACAACGATTCCTGGTAGGCCGCCGAAGACCAGGGCTCAACCCGCCCAGTCGTTCCCAGGATGCTGAGACCACCGATAATGCCAAGCTTCGGATTGAATGTCCTGGACGCCAGCTCCTCACCTTCCGGGATGGAAATCGTGACCTCGGCGCCCAGCGGCAACACGCGCTTCGCCTCCTTGATAATGAACTTCAGGGGTACCGGGTTGATGGCCGCTTCTCCCGGCTTCACCGGCAGCCCCTCCAGCGTCACCCGGCCCACGCCTTCGGCGCCATCCACATAAAACTGTCCATCAAGCCGCCCGACGACGCAGACAAAAATCTGAATCCCGTTAGTGATGTCCGGGTCGTCGCCCGCGTCCTTGACGACGGACACCACACCCTCATCATGCATGGTCATCGGGAAGATCACGTTCTCGCCATTGGGCAGAGTCACATCGACCAGCCCCCTGGTATCACAGACGATGCTTGTCTCTTCCTCGGCCGCCGGGTTGCAGGACGGGTAGCCGATGGCGACGGTCAGCGCCGCCGCCCTGGTCGCCGCCTGGGCGCAGGCACCGGTGGTATAACCGCGGCGCGGCACACGCTTCCCTGAAGCTCCTTGATGGTCGTCTGTGCGCGGGTCCCGGCCGATCTTCCCCGAATCCTGATTCCCGATCTGCGGCTCCCGGCTCATGTCAGGCCTTCCTCCACCTCGAGCAGCTCAAGCCCGACAGCTCCGAGCTCGCCACGCTCCAGCAATTCTTCGAGCTTGTGGCGAGCCATGCCTACGGTCAGTGGCAGCTCCTCGACATCGGGGATCATCTCAAAAAGGTAGGAGATCCGTGGCAGCCGCAAATGGCAACGCTCGATCAGCTCCGGGTCGCTGAAGACTTCGCGCAGGCCGCCGGTGACCGCCAGCCGGCCGCGCCGCAACAGGCAGACCTGCCGGGCATAAAGCGGCACCAGATCGACGTCGTGCGTCGCCATGACAATGGTCATGCCCTGCCGGTTGAGTTCCAGCAGCAACCGCATCAACCGGCGCTCGCCCATCGGGTCGAGGCTGGCGGTGGGCTCATCCAGAACCAGAACCCGCGGCTCCATGGCCAGCACCCCGGCGATGGACAGGCGCTTCTTCTGGCCGTAGCTCAGGTGATGGATCGGCCGGTCGAGCAAGTCGGTAATCGCCACCTGCGCCGCCACCCGCTGTAGCCGGCGCTCCACTTGCTCATCCGGCAGACCCAGGTTCCGCGGCCCGTAACAGATGTCGTCGCGCACGGTCGGCGCGAATATCTGGTCGTTTGGATCCTGGAAGACAAAGCCGACAGCCCGATTAACTTCGTCAAAGTTCTTGCGCTCGACCTCCAGGCCAGCCACCGTGACCGCGCCCGACTGGGCCAGCAACAACCCGTTGATATGCTTGAGCAGCGTCGACTTGCCCGAGCCGTTGGCGCCCATCACCGCCAGGAAGGAACCCTCGGGCACCTCCAGGGAGACGCCGTCAAGCGCCCGGGTGCCGCCGGGATAGGTAAAATGAAGATCGTCGATGCGGATCACGCCGGGCCTCCCAGGGCCAGCAGGCTCAAGGCGCCGAGAAACACCGCGACGGCAAGCCCGGCGAGAATATCCAGCCGGCCGGGACGGGACAGCGCGCCGTTGACGACCGGCCCCGAACCGCGGCAGCGCATCGCTTCAGAGGACCGTAGTCCACGTTCGTAGACCCGCAGAAAAAGGGAACCGCCCAGCAGGCGGCTGCTCGCCAGGCCGCAGCGCGCCGAGGACCAGCCGAGCCGCGCCTGCTGGGCCTCCCGCATCCGGGAAAACTCCGCGTGTATGTCAAAAAGATAGCGGTAGGTCAGCTGCATGATCTCGATAAAGGTGGCGGGAGCCCTGAACCACCTCAAAGCCAGGCAGAGACGGTTGAGCGGCGTGGTCACCCCCAGGACGACGACAATAAGGCCGCCGGCGATGACGCGCAAGGAAAGGTAGAGCCCATGAAAAAACCCCTCGAGATGCAGGTCGAACGGACCCAGCGCGGCGAAGACCTCTCCCCCTTTAAAAACGGTCTGCGATATTATGGCGAAAAGGGCGAAGGTCGCGGGGAAAGCAATCATCAGCAGCTGCCGGCGGTAGGGAATGCGCCCGGCGATCATCAACAGGGCCATGGCGAGGGCGATCACCCCGGACACCAGGTATGAGGCTGCGAGCAGGTTGACCATCAGCAGTCCTGTGACACCGGCGATTTTCACCCTGGGATCGATGCGGGAGAGAAAGCTGTCACCCCAGGCGTAGCCGTCATCGTTGCGGGAAGCTCCGGTCATTTCTGGGCCATTTCCTTTTCATCGGCCCCCGGGAAAAGCGTCCGCCAATAATAACCCGCGGCGAAGCCGGCAATGGCGCCGCCGGAGAGAAAGAAGAAAAGCAGCAAGTCGCCATCTATCTTCCAGGGAAGGACCTGGGATTCGGCAACGCCTGCCTTTTCCGCGAGAGGCGCGGCGGCGCCTTCAGTGACATCCCCTTGCCATTGCGATTCGGTGAAGAGGACAGCAGTCAGGAATATCGCCACCACGGCAATTACTATCAGCCAGCGCTTCATGGGCGCACCACCACACCCTCGAGAATCTCCGCCCGCTGATTGGCGATAAATACCACCACTCCCGCGGTGAACAGCGCTTCAGCGATGGCCAGAGGTACCTGGGTCGGCAGGAATGAAGCAAATGCCGCCCCCCAGACATACGACACCGGCTCATCTCCGTGCAAAGCCAGGGCGAGCTGTAGCGAAGTCAGGCCATAGGTGACCAGATCGCCGATGAAACCGGCCATCCCAGCGGATATCCCGAGGCCAAGCCCGGCTCGGCGGGAAATCCTGAACGCGGCGAAGCCGGCAAAGGAGCCGCCGACGGCCATGGAAATGATGTTGGCGCCCCAGCTGGTGATGCCGCCGTGGGCAAAGAAAAGCGCCTGCAGGAGCAGAGCGACCGAGCCCAGCACCGTCGCGGTCAGCGGCCCTAGAAGTATGGCCGCCATGGGGGTGCCACAGGGATGGGATACCGTCCCCAGTCCGGGGACGGGGATGGGCATCAGCGATATCACGAAGACGAAGGCGCCCAGCAGGCCGATCAGCGGTCTGGCTGATGGTTGTATGGCCAGACGTCGCTTGAGCCCGACCAGCCCCGCCCCCACAAATGCCGCCGCCGGCGCATACCAGGCCGCCGCCTGCTGCGCGGGTATCAGTCCTTCCGGTATATGCATTTAAATTTTCCTCTTCCTTCCATCGCCTTTTCGATTTACAAGGAAGGTCCTTCGGGACCGGCTTCCGCCTACGGAGCGGTATTGTTTTCCTGTCATAATTGCTGTTTGTTGTCCGCGCTTAAGCGGATCAGCGCGTTGACTATGGCCGCGGCCACGGTGCTGCCGCCGCGGTTGCCAGGCAGGGTTATACAGGGAATGACTGAAGCCGCCAGTGCTTCTTTGCTGGCGGCGGCGCCGACAAAACCAACCGGCACCCCGACGACCAGCGCCGGGCGCAGCCCCTGCTCCTCAACCAGCCGCAACAGCTCGAAGAGCGCCGTGGGCGAGTTACCGATGGCGACGATGGCGCCATCGAGGACAGGAGCCGCCAGGCGAATAGCCGCCGCGCCGCGGGTAATGCCCTCCTCTGCCGCCAGCTCGGCCGACGCCGTGTCCGCGACCAGACAGGTCACTTCGAGTCCACGGATTTGCGTGGTCGGCTGGATGCCGGCGACCACCATGTTGACATCGCAATAGATGCTGGCGCCGGCGGCAATAGCCTCAACGCCGGCCCCGATGGCAGCAGTGGAAAAAAACATCGCCCTGGCCAGCGAGGGATCACCGGTGGTATGAACCACACGGCGGATCACCTGGTACTCGGGTTCCCCGGCGTTAGCGGGCTCCAGCAAGCTGTCGATGATCTCAAAACTTTCCACTTCGATCGGGTGCCGGGCTATCGGCGTGCGGGCAAAGCCGGTGATGGATTTTCCGCTGCCGTCGGTGGTGTCGTCCCGATTGCCGCAGCTGGTATCAACGCCACTTCCGCCGGTGGAATCATCCCCGCCGCCGCAGCTTGTTTCTTCCCCATCGCCGCAGGTTGCATCGCCCGAACCGCAGGCTGCGCTGCAAAGGGCTGCGAATAAATCCGCGACATCGTCATTGGCTGACCGATCCGCGCTATCTCCGTCCCCGAGCTGATCCATTTTCGCCAACGTGCGGCGGGCCAGAACTTCTACCAGCAGGTCGTCGGTCCCCAGTGAATCGGCCAGGATGAACTCGGTCCCGGGCAGTTCCAACCGCAACCGGTCCAGTTCTTCGGGGATATCCTGCTTCAGGTGGTTGCCATCGAAAAGGAAGTAGGGCGCCACCACAACGCGGCGGGCTCCGGCAGTCGCCAGCTCCCGGCAGCATTCGCCCAGCGTCGGCTTGTTGAACTGCAGGGAAGCCACCAGCACAGGCAACTCCAGCCGTTCCGCCAGGTGGTCGGCAACCCAATTTAGAAGAACGAGCGCTTCGGGAGCCCGGCTACCATGGCCGATGACGACCACGCCGGTTTCACCACCGGCTTTTCCGGAAATATCAGAGGCTTGCACGAACGCTCGCTCCCTTCACGCCGGCGCAGGCCCCGATCAGCCGTTCGGCCGCCCGGGGGTTACCGGCGAAATTTATATGAACATATGACGCCAGCAGGTTGCCGGCACTGAATCCGTCTGCCCTGCCACCGGGCTCCCGGCTGGAAAAACAGTCATAGGCCAGGTTTTCCTCCTGCCAGTCGATGGTGGACCAATGGAACTCGTGGCCGCGAACCCGCTCCCCGCTCGCGAACATCAGGTTGTCAGTCCTGGCTTCGGCCTCCACATATCCCAGCGCCTGGCGGCTGCCGGTCATGCGTGCCGTAAGCGGCAAGGCGCCAACCATCGTCCGCCGCCGGCCATCGACCTCCAGCTCGCGGCAGAGGTAGACCAGTCCGCCACACTCGGCATACACCGGCAAGCCATCCCCGACTGCGGCGGCTACGGAAACCCGCATTGACCCGTTGGCCTCGAGCCCGGCCGCAAACATTTCCGGGTAACCGCCTCCGATATAGAGGCCGTCGCAAGCGGGCAGCTCCGGGTCATGCAGGGGGCTGAAGTAAATCAGTTCCGCGCCAGCGGCCTCCAGCGCTTCGAGACTGTCAAGATAATAAAAAGAAAAGGCTTCGTCCCGCGCCACCGCCAGGCGGATGCGGGATTGCCCGGGCAGAACCGGCGCCGCTGGCGCAACAGCAGCCGTCGGCCGTGGTTCAACAACAGCAGTCGCTCCGCGGGACAGCCCCAGCATGGCCTCGAGGTCCAGATTGCCTTCTACATGATCGATTATCCGTTCGATCACTTCGGCGGCGGGCTCCCCTTTTTGCCTGACCGCGGCCGCTAACGGTTCATCCGCCTGAACCAGTCCAAGGTGGCGGGAATCAAGCGAGATATCCCGGCGCCGCGGCAACACGCCCAGCAGTGGCACCCCGGCCTCACGGGCGGCGTCTTTGAGAATGCGCGTGTGTGCGGGACTGCCAACATTATTGAGGATTGCCCCCGCCAGATTCAGCCGCCTGTCGAAGGCGGCAAAACCGGTCAACACCGGCGCCAGGCTGCGTGCCTGGCGGGCACAGTCGACCACCAGCACCACTGCCGCGCCGGTGAGTCGCGCGATTTCAGCGGTGCTGCACTGATCGCCGGCGCCGGCGCGCCCGTCAAAGAGGCCCATGGCCCCCTCGATTACCGCCACCTCAGCCTCGGCAGAACCGCGCGCGTAGATTTCCTGAACCACCTGAGCGGATGTCAGCCAGGTGTCGAGGTTCCGCGACGGAACCCCGGTGGCCGCCAGATGGTAACCGGGATCAATATAATCGGGACCCGTCTTGAACGGGGCCACCCTGATTCCCTGGCGCCTGAACGCGCCCATCAGGCCGATTGCGACCGTCGTCTTGCCGACGCCGCTGGCAACCCCGCCTATCGCCAGAGGGATCACTGGAGCGCCTCCCGAAGCCGGCTCGCGCCGGCCGGAGACGCCCAAAGCCGGCTCGCGCCAGCCGGAACAAACATTCCTCCGCCTGCGGACAACATCATTTCAGCGCCTTTCTCATTGCCGAGACAAGTTGGTGGTTATCCCGCTCGGAACGAACCGCCACGCGGATATAGCTGTCGCCCAGGCCCGGAAATGAACGGCATTCCCGCACCAGGATACCCTGGCTCCCCAGCCATTCGGTTATAGCCGCCGAACCGGCGTCGGAAAGGCGGCACAGCAAAAAGTTGGCCTCGGAAGGCAGTGGCTCTATACCCGGGATAGCCTCGAGGTCGGCGTACAACCGCGCCCGCGCGGACGCGTTCTGGCGACGGCTGCGCGGCATGTATTCCCAATCGCCCAGCGACGCCTCTCCCGCCGCCAGGGCGAAAGAGTTGACGTTCCAGGGCGGCATCAGGGACCGCAGCCGCGAGGCGAAATTCGCCTCGGCCACCAGGCAGCCAAGCCGCAATCCCGCCAGTGCGTGCGACTTGGTGAATGAGCGCACCACGAAAAGTCCCGGGGAAGCGCCATGGGTAAGAATCGACTGCTCGGGCCCGGAAAAATCGATGAACGCCTCATCAACCACCAGGGCCGCCCCGGCCAGGCGGCATCGCTGCCACAAAGAGGCTATTTCCTCGATCGGCGCCAGGTAACCGGTGGGATTGTTCGGATTACAGACGAAAACCAGGTCATAGCCATCGGGTTGCAGCCGCGCGGTTTCGAAAGCGAAGTCCTCGTCCTCTTCCAGCATGAAGGAGTCACAGCTGGCGCCGACCGACTCGCAGGCCCGGCGATACTCGGAGAAAGTCGGCTCGACGATCAGCACCCGACGCGGTTTTAACGCCGCGGCCAGCCAGTAGATCACCTCGATGCTGCCGTTGCCCGGAACGACCTCATCCGGGAAGACACCCAGGTAGCTCGCCACCAGGCGCGAAAAGCCGTCGGCATTTTCATCCGGATAATAGTGGATGTCCACCGCGGCCGCCTTGACGGCCGCCAGCGCCGCCGGTGAAGGACCGAGCAGATTGATGCTGGCGCTGAAGTCGAGCAGCTCTTCCTTGGGTATGCCATGACGGCGCGCCGCATCCAGGCGGCGCCCACCGTGGGCGGGGATGGCGTCCGTGCCCGAATCACTGCCGATATAATTTTTTCCGCTCAAATCTTTCAATATTCGGTCCCCTCGCGGGCCCTGACGTCGTTGTGATAGGGGTGTTTGATTTCACGCATTTCCGTGACATAGTCGCAGACCCCGATCAGCTCCGGCAGCGCGTAGCGGCCAGTCAGCACCAGCTCGACGCTGCGCGCCTTGTGCCTCACGAGGTCGATGAGGTCCGCCAGCTTTATCTGCCCGTTTTTGACGACATGGGTGATCTCATCGAGCACCACGAGATCGTGCTCGCCGGCGGTAACCAGCTCCCGGGCGACCTCCCAGCCGCGCTCGACAGTGTAGCCGCTCTCTTCCACCGCCCGCTGCTCCTGCTTCGTGGCGAAACGCGAGGCCCCGAACTGGCGGATGGTCAAAGGGCCGCCCATTTTTTCGGCGAAGACCATCTCGCCGGTCATGATTGTCGTCCGCTTGAGAAACTGGATCACCGCCACCTTGCGATCCCGTCCCAGGGCCCGGAGCGCCAGCCCCAGCGCCGCCGTGGTCTTGCCTTTGCCGTTCCCGGTGTAGAGATGGACCAACCCCTGTCGGCGCGCCTGTTCCCAGAGCACCCGCGCCAGGCGGTCGTGGTCCTCAAAATTCCTGCCCTTCCCTTTATCCGGGCCTTTTGCGCTCACCTTTTTCGCCTGCTACCCATGAATTTGAACGCGGCGATGATCATTCTGGCCAGTAGTCCGGCGCCCAGCACCAGCGCCGAGGAGGCATACATCAGCCGGGCGGCGCGGCCGATGTCGTCATGGACCGGCTTCCGGAACTCCCCACCCATCACCGGTTTTTGCACCGGTGTGCCGGAGTAAAAATTCTGGCCGCCCAGCCGCACGCCCAAAGCCCCGGCATAAGCCGACTCGCAAACGCCGGCGTTGGGGCTGTCATGCAGCTTGGCGTCGCAGCGCCATATGGCCAGGGCATCGTTTGAGCTGCCGCCGACCAGAGAGCTGGCAGCCGCAGCCGCCAGCGCTGTCAGCCGGGCGGGAATAAAACCAACGCTGTCATCCAGCCGGGCGGCGGCCCCGCCGAAATACCGGTACTGTTCGTCCTTGTAACCGATCATCGAATCCAGGGTGTTCACCATCTTGTAAGCCAGCGCCAGCGGCGCACCGCCGATGACGGCGAAGAAGAGCGGCGCGATGACCGCGTCGTTGGCGTTCTCGGCGACGCTCTCGACAGCGGCGCGGATGATATCGTCCTCGCCGAGTTCATCCGTGTCGCGGCCTACCATTGCCGAGACCGCCTCGCGGCCCTCCCCGATGCCGAGCGCAACTCCATCCTCCGTGCGAATGGCCTGTTCATACAGGGAACGCGCCGCCAGCGCCGTCGATATGAGCGCCACCTCGGCCACACCGGAAAACGGGCGTGGCAACAACCTTAAAAACCCGCGGGTGAGCAGATAGGTCCCTGTGGGCAGCAGAACCGCCGTCGCCGCCCCGGAAATACGCTGGCTACGAGGGAGCCGCTCCCGGCCGGGCGCCGCCCAGTCCGCCAGATCCACGGCCTTGCCCATCCAGCAAACCGGGTGCCAGGCCGCCGGCGGTTCTCCAGCCATCAGATCCAGGGTATAACCCAGAAATATTTTAACCGCGGTTGCCGTCATCTAGCCGATCCCGATAATCTCATATATCTTCTCCATGTCAAGTGATGCCCGGAGTTCGCGCGCCAGGCGATCGTATTCGTGCTCCTTGAGCATCCCCCGACCCATCATGGGCAGTTCCGCCGGACAGCCGAAATAGGAAAGCAGCCCCGCGAGCACGTCATCGCTGTCGAAAAAACCGTGGAGGTAACTGCCGAGCACCAGGCCGTCGGCGCTCACGGCTCCGTCGGCCCCGTGGCCGGTCTGCAAAAGCTGTTTCACGCCCGGGCCCAGCTCGGATCGGCCCATGTGAATCTCGTACCCGGTCACCAACGCGCCCTCGGCGAGCAGCGGCGTGGCGGCCACCACTTCACCAGCCGTCTGCCGCGTTTCCTTTTCCGGAGAAAATACCGTCTCCATGTCCAGCAAACCCAGCGCCTTGACGCTGCCGGCGCTGGAGTCGAGCCCGTTGGGATCGAGAATCTTCGCACCCAGCATCTGATAGCCGCCGCAGATGCCGATGACCGGCGTGCCGGCCTTCGCCTTGCGGATGATTTCCGCCGCCATGCCGCTGGACCAGAGAAAGCGCAGGTCGGAAATGGTGCTCTTGGTTCCGGGAATGACGATGAGATCGGCGTCGGCCAACCCCGCCGAATGCTCCGCGAAGCGAAAATCAAAACCGGGACAGGCCTCCAGCGAATCGAAGTCAGTGAAGTTGGAAAGCCGCGGCAGACGCGCCGCCCGCACCTTGACCGTCTTGCCGTTACTGTTCGCGTCCTCGCGCACATCTGAAGGCCAGAGGGCTTCACGCCGGTCGGAAAGCGCCACGGAATCCTCTTCCTCGATCATCAGGTCCTTGATATAAGGCACGACGCCCAGTACCGGCCGCCGGCAGCGCCCTTCGAGAAAATCGAGGCCCGGCTCCAGGATGGACCGGTCGCCGCGAAACTTGTTGATGATCAGGCCGGCTACCCGTTCGCGCTCCTCGTCCAGGAGGAGCTCCATGGTGCCGACCAGGGCCGCGAAGACACCGCCCCGCTCGATGTCGCCGATCAGCAGCACCGGCGCGTCCCCCATCTCGGCGACCGTCATGTTGGCGATGTCGCGGCCGCGGAAGTTGACCTCCGCCGGACTGCCGGCGCCCTCGATGATCACCACCTGGAACTCGCGGCGAAGCCTCTCCAGAGACTCGGACACCGCGTCGAGCAGCCCCAGCTTGAAATCGTGATAGGCCTGCGCCGTCATGGTGCCCACCGGCAGGCCCTGAACCACGACCTGCGAACCGGTATCGCTGGTGGGCTTGAGCAGCACGGGGTTCATGTCGACCCGCGGCGGGACGCCCGCCGCCTCGGCCTGCACGACCTGCGCCCGCCCCATTTCGCCGCCGTCACTGTCGGCGTAGGAGTTAAGCGACATGTTCTGGCTCTTAAAGGGAGCCACCGAGTAGCCATCCTGGGCCATGATCCGCGCCAGTCCCGCCACCAGCAATGTTTTACCGGCATGGGAGGCTGTCCCCTGCAGCATGATGGTCCTGGCCAGAGGCATGACCTATTTGACCTTCATCGGGATTCCCGACACGCAGAGATAAACTTCAGCCGCCGCCGCCGCCGCCTTCTGATTGGCGCGCCCGGCCACGTCGCGGAAAGTGCGGGCAAGCATGTTATCGGGGACGATGCCCATGCCCACCTCGTTGCTCACCAGGATGACCCGGCCGTTACCGCCCCGACAGACATCGACCAGCTGATCCATTTCGCGGTCAACAGCCCGTTTGGCCCGCTCTCCACTGGCGATGCCCTGATTCATCAGCAAATTCGATATATAAACAGTAAGGCAGTCGATCAAGACGATGCCTTCACCGGCCAAAGCGTCCTCGACGGCCTCCGTCAGCTTCTCCGGAGCCTCGACCGTCCGCCAGCCCTCCGGACGGCGCTCCCGGTGCTCAGCGATCCGCTCCCGCATCTCACCATCCTTCGCCTCGGCGGTCGCGATATATGTAACTGTCTCCGCCCGCTCCAGCGCCATCTTCTCCGCCAGCGAGCTTTTACCGCTCCGAGCCCCACCGGTAACAAAAATCATTCTATACACCCATTCTGTTTAGAATTGCCACTAAAAAAGCCCCCTTCAAGGAAGAGGGCCAAAAGGCAAAAATTCACCCAAGCCACTCCCTCCGCGAAGAGTGTGCTGGCTAGAGCCCGTGGGCAGGTCTCCTGGCTTCTGGATTTGCGCTCCGCTGGCGCCTTCCCGGGCTTTTGCCCAGTGGCTCACCCCTATGCGGGGCTATTGCACGCGAAGCTACCAGTTACAGTGGCGGGACCGCGCCGGCGTTTCACCGGCTTCCCTTGGACGCCCCGGAGGGCGACCCACAGGCTGAAGCTGATATGTGTATGACTAGCGAAGTATACGGGGGTAGGCGGAGATTTTCAAGAACCGTCCCGGCGACCCCCTATTCGATCGCCTCGTCGAAATCGACCTGCAGCATGCCTTTCTTTATAGCGTATTTCACCAGTTCGGCGCGCTTGTGCAGGTTGAGCTTTTCCATGATGTTTGCCTTGTGCGTTTCCACCGTTTTTACACTTATGAAAAGAGTTTCCGCGATCTCCCGGTTGGTATGGCCCTCCGCGACCAGCGTCAGAATCTCCCGTTCGCGGTCGGTAAGGGTGTCGAAGCTGGAGGTCGGCTCCTGGCCGTGCTTGAGCTTGTCCAGGTAATCCTCGACCACCATCTTGGCTGCCGAAGGATAGAGGAAGCAGTCACCGCGGCTGACCACGTGGATGGCGTTCACCAGGTCGCTGTCGGCGGCCTTTTTGAGCACATAGCCCGCCGCCCCGGCCTGCAGCACCTGAAACAGATACTCCTCGTTGTCGTGCATGGTCAGCACGAGAACCTTTACATCAGCGTCGCGCTTTTTGATCTGCTTGGTGGCCTCCATCCCGTTCATCACCGGCATCCCGATATCCATCAGCACGATGTCGGGATGCAGCTCCAGCGCCTTCTGGACCGCCTCGCGGCCGTTCTCGGCCTCGCCAACCACCTCTATATCCTTCTCTTCTCCCAGCAATCTGACCAGTCCGGCACGCAGAATCGCGTGATCATCCGCCAGCAGTATCCTGATCTTGCTCACCAGATGCCCTCCTCGCTTTGTAACGGAACCTCAATAAAAATCGTGGTGCCCTTGGCGGGCCTTGCGTCAAACTCGAGCGAACCACCCACCAGCTCGATGCGCTCCTTCATACCGTGTAATCCGAGGCCGCGGCCTTTTTCATCCGACAACATCACCGTCTGGGAATCGAATCCCTGACCGTTGTCCTCGATCACTCCCTGAACGGTCTGCTCCTTCCTTCTCAGGGTCACCCGGCAGCTGGTGGCGTTCGAATGCCGCGCCACATTGGTGAGCGCTTCCTGTATTACCCGGTAAAGCACGGTTTCGAGCTCCGGGGTCAGGCGATGGCTCATGCCCAGCAACTGCATTTCCACCGGAATCCCGGTATTCTCGGTATATTCCTTGGCATATGACCGCAGCGCGGCAGCGAGGCCCAGGTCGTCCAGCACACTGGGCCGCAGACGCACGGCCATCGTATGCACCTCGTTGAGCGTGGCATGGGCGAGGTCGTTGATGTTTTCGAGGCGCTCCTGGACATCGGGCATGTAGTCCGGCACGATTTCCTGCACCATTCTTATCCCGATCACCAGACCCGTCAAGCTCTGGCTGGTCTCGTCATGAAGTTCGCGGGCGATGCGTTTGCGCTCCTCCTCCTGGGCCTTGATCACCGAGGCCGCCGCTTTCTTGCGCTGCATGTCCATGGTATTGAGCATCGAGTTGAGGCTTTTTGAGAGCTCCTCGATCTGCGGATCATCGGTGACCTCCGGCACGCGGATGCCGCGATGTCCTGCCCGGATCGCCTTCATCGTATCGGAGACATCATCCAGTGGACGAAAGGCGATTTTGACCAGAAGATAATTTGTCAGGATGCTGAGCGCCAGGCCACTGGCCAGGAAAAGGGCGACGAAGCCCAGTTCGCCCCCCTCGAAGTAATTCTCTTCAATGAAATAGCCCATGACGCTGCCGATGGCGATCAGTACTGTGTTGGCGATAATCACCTTCTGGAATAACGGCCGCCGCTTGACGCGGTTGAATACCAACTTTGCCTGCTCGATGATTCGCCGGCCCCAGGAGGCCTCCTGTGGCTCCGCGGCAGATTCGATGGCTGCCGGCTGCTTGATGGCTTCGTGGCTCGTGCTTTCCATCTTTTCCCCGGGTTTTAAAGATACGCGTCGATACGCGCAGGACAATCGATCCGTACTGAACCTGAAAAATGACCGGCCGCTACTCTGCCCCCTCAAACAATCGGCCAGCAGCTCTTATGGTATCAGAATGACGCTATTGAAAGCTACGGTAATCTACGGTCCGGATGGGCGCTGAAAACGTCTGTCTAAGGCATGGGGAAAGGACTTGCGGTGCTTGTGCCGTGATGCGGTTCTTGTGCCGTGAACTTCAGTCCTGCAGTTGTTTCATATCTCACGCGTCGCTGGTTTCCACGTAAGTACCGGTAGCGAGGTCGGCGAAAGTTGTCCCTTCCAGCTGACCCACCATAAGATCCTGAAGGTTCTGACAAACGGTTCTGAAGGAGCAGTCTTCCTCGCGGTCACACTGATTTGGCCCGCGCAGGCATTGGACGAGTACGATAGGTCCTTCGATTGCCTCGATGACTTCGCGCAGACTGATTTCCTCGGGCGGCCTGGCGAGCATCACCCCTCCCTGGTTGCCTCGCAGGGTGCGGATCAGCCCTGCCCGAGCCAGGGTACGGATAATGGAGGGCAGATACTTGCCGGGGATATCCTCGCTGGCAGCGATCAAACGGGTCTGGATCACGTCGCCATAGGGCACCATCGCGAGATGCAGGATCGCCCGTACCCCGTAATCACTCTGTCTGGTTAAATGCACCTTCCACCCACAGGAATATCCTTCATGATCGACATGATGGGAGAGATCCACCAACCCGGCGATTACGGATTATCTGCAGGAGACGCCACGGCAAGCCCGCCGGCAGCCGTACCCCGAAACAGCGCCTCCCTAATCCCACTCCCCAAAAGCAAAATTGCGAACCCTACCGTAGTGATTAAGTTTAAGCTGACTGCCTATTTTTGTCAATCATTTGACTGGGGTTGGCCCCGACCGGCTTCTTCTTTCAATCCAGATTCAGCCTCGCTGCGCACCTGCAGAAAAACCTCGACGATGCTGGCGTCGAACTGCTCTCCGCAACAGCGCTTGAGCTCTGCCACCGCCTCATCGCGAGAAAGGCTTTCACGGTAGGGCCGGTCGGCGGTCATGGCCTCGTAAGCATCGGCGACCGCCAGGATGCGCGATCCCAGAGGGATATCCTCGCCACTGAGCCCGTCGGGATAACCGCTGCCGTCGTAGCGCTCGTGGTGGTGCCGGATCATCTCCTTGATCTCCTGATGCAGGCGCGCCTGCATCAGGATCTTGTGGCTGGCGCCCGGATGCTCGCGCATGGTGTCCATCTCCTCGGGCGTCAGCACGCCCTGCTTGGTCAATATCGCGTCCGGGGTGCCGATCTTGCCGATGTCGTGGAGATAACCGGCGTCGCGGATGCTCGACACGAACTCGTCATCAAGACCCATGCCGGCGGCGATCGCCACCGCGTAGGCCGAAACCTTGTCGGAATGGCCGCGAGTATAGGTGTCCTTGGCGTCGACCGCCTCGGCCAGCGCCCGAATCGTCGAAAGGTACGCCTGCCTCAGGTTCTCGTAAAGGCGAACATTTTCCACCACCACGCCCATCTCCTCGCCAATGGCATCCAGCAGCTTCCAGCCGTTCTCGTCGATCTCCTTTTGTTCAAGGCAAACGCCCACGATGACGCCAACCACATCGTTGATCGATTTCATCGGGAAGACCACCAGGCAGGCAGTTTCCGGGTCCAGCGACGACATATCCCCGTCGTCGGCGGGGTTCTGGATGATGATGCCCTTGCCGCTGTTCAGCACACGACTGAAGATTCCGTCTCCGCCGGGAGCCCGGGAGATAAGACGCAGGAATTCCGCCGGCATCCCGTGCTGGGCTGCCAGGCGCAGCCTCCCGGTATCCTGGTCAACGACAAATGCCGCCGACGCGCTGGTGCCGAGAATCTGGTCCAGCTCGCCCAGGGCCACAACCAGCACTTCCGGCAGATCGAGGCTTTGGGTGGCGGCGGTCAGCACTGAATGCAGGGCCGCAAGCTCGCGCGTACGCCGCTGCAGATCTTCGGTGCGCTCATCAACCATCTGCTCCAGCCGTTCGGCATAGACACGGTTCTGCTCCTCGGACGCCAGCAGCCGGTTATACTGGTCCATCAGGGTGATGCTCGATTGCCGGAGTTCCTCGATCAGCCGTTCCTTGTCCTCCATCTCCGGGGATACTGTTTCGCGCAACCGTTTTGCCGCCTGTTCGACTTCCCTGCGGCGGCGCAACTTCTCCAGATTATGGCGCACGGTCGGCAGCGGCTCGTCTTCGTCCAGCGGCTTGATAAGGTAGTCATCAGCGCCGCGCTTCAGAGCTTCGACGGCGACGTCTTCGGAACCATAGGCGGTCATCATGACGACGGAAGTCTCCGGCCGTACCTCCTTCACTTTCGACAGCACAGTCAGGCCGTCGATCTCGGGCAGCTTGACATCGAGAAGGATGAGATCGTAAGACAGGGCAAGCGCCTTGTTCTGGGCCTCCAGACCATCGCGGGCGATGTCGAGCTGGTAGCCTTCGTTCTCCAGCCGCTTGACAATCAACCTGACCGCCTCGGGGTCGTCATCGACGACCAGTATCTGCGGCGCCCCCGCGCCCTCCCCGGCTTTCTCTCCCTGCAGCAACATGGCCGTCGCTTCCAGCAGCGCTTCCTCCTGCAACGGCTTTCGCAGAGCCAGGTCCGCCTTGGCTACATACGTCTCGGCGCCTAGCTCGAATCCTTTGGCCATATCCTCATCGGTCACATAAACCGCGGACATCATGATGATGGGGATAGAGTTGGTTTCGGGGTTTGACTTGAGCTGCTCCACCAGCTGAAACCCGTTCATCTTTGGCAGCAGAACATCGGTGATGATCAGGTCGGGCCTTTGGTGCACCGCCTGGTTGAGGCCGTCGACGCCATCGTGCGCGGTCAATGTCTTATAACCGGAAGCCTCCAGCCTTTTCTTCAGCAAAATTACGTGGTTGACATCATCGTCAACGACCAGGATCTTCTGGCCGTCTCCCCTGGGTAGCTCCATCTTTGCCTCTCTTGTCAATGCCGGTACTCATGCCCCGGCTGAGATCGGGTAGCCCCAAATTACTTAAATATCAATACGGTCTAATGCCGCACTGCACGCCCGACGGTATGCGCCAATCAGCGGGGGGCCATCGTTCCCCGCGTTAAAAATGTCTCGACCAGCCCCGGTAATGTTGAGATATCCACCGGTTTGGCGATAAAACCGCTGCAACCGGCCGCCCGGGCCTGCTGGCGGTCCCGCTCCAGCACGCTGGCCGTCAGCGCCACTACTGGCA
>JAENWV010000158.1 GCA_016650015.1 Thermoleophilia bacterium
CATCAGCGGTGATATCGGCGCCGGTATATCCCACCATGCGATCAACCACTCCACTCCACTCAGCCTTGGTGTGCAGAGTCACCGGGTAAAGCGCGTGGCACTTTGAGCAAAGCTGCTCGTAGGTCGCTTTGGAAGCGTCGGCGGATGGCACCTGGGGACGCTTCGCCGGCGGCGGTATAGTCGTCTTCTCGGCCGGCGGCCCGCCGGGATGGCACTTGTCACATTTATCAGTGGCCGGGTGGCACTGGAAGCAGTAGGCCATCGTCGGGCGGTTAGTCTGCTTTATATTCAGGTCGTGGGCGATATTCCGATGGCAATCCGCGCAGACAGCGCCGAAACCAAAGTGTGTCTTGTGCGGTATGTTGATATTTTTCTCGTTCTTTTTAAAACCGACCGTGTCGTTCTTTTCCTTTATTTCCTCGTGGCAGGTCACACAATTCTCGCTGACCCGGTCCGGCTCGGCCCCGAAGCCGCCCTGGTAACCATCGGTGATGAAATGCCCGCCGTTCTCGGCGTGGCAACTGATGCAACCGACTTCGCCGTAACCGGGATGAACCTTGGACTCCTGCCCGACGTCGGCGGTTTCTCCTGTTCCGTGACAGGTCAGACAGAACCTTGGAGTGGTGGTTGTATAATGGGCGAGCAGCACAAACGGCGACAGGGCCAATAACAGCACTACCACACCGACCAGAGCCCATACTGGTTTTGATAGCTTTGGAATCTTCATCTATTTATCTTCCTCCTCTTACGCCACAGCGCATTGTCGCCTGCCTGTCTTACTGTTCGGTAATCTTATCCGCGCCGCCGCAGTGCAACTGCACCAGGGCTGACGCCAGCGTGGCCATGCCACGATAAAAAACGCTTTTCGTCTCCCGCTCTATCGCTTCACAAATCTCCGGCACCCAGATGTTCAGGTGCTCTTCACAGAACCGGCGCTGCTGCTTTTCAAGCAACGCTGCCCCCTCCGCATCTCCCGCCTCGCGCCTGGCAGCTTCACACTCTGCCATTACCGCCATAGCCTCAAGCTCGAGGCCAAGCTGATCGGGAGTCTGGCCCGGCCTGAGTTCCAGGCCAACTTCCTCATAAAATTTTGACACCGCCACCGTTGCCTCGCCCCACAACTGCGGCTTGTCCTCGCTCCAGGCCCTGACAAACACCGACTCATAAGGCGCGATATGCGGCCCGGTCGTCAGAAACAGCCTGGTGTACTCCACGGCCAGCTCTCCAGCCTGCCCTTCCTCGTCGCCGGCGAGAAAGGCCTCGTCGAAAACCACATCGAAAGACGCCAGCGCCTCAACCATCTCCGGGTCCTTCATACCCTTGAGCAGCTCCGGCGTCGGCCTGTCGCTGAATACGCGGGAAACGAGCCCATAAAGTCCGGCTCGAGCCCGGGCCATCTCCAGCTCCGGCCCGCCAGCCCCTTGCGGAGCCGTCGTCAACCCGATCGCCCGCTAGACCTTGGCGATGGTGACGACCATATCGCCCCAGGCCTGACCGCCGCCGATCGGTTCGGGAGAAATCGGCACAATCTGCTTGGCATTAACACCGATACCGTCCTTGTGACCCCACCAGACCAGGGTGATATTCGGGTCCCGCAACGCCGACACTTCTATTTCATCCGGCACCATTTTCTCCCCTTCGGCGATGTGGCCGAAAGCAGTGTGCCCGACGCCATTGGCCATGGCCACTACCTGGGGATGAATGCCTTCGGTGACAAACGCGGTGGAAAGAACCGAACGCTCTTTGGCCACGCCTGACTTCTCCTTCCGCAACAGCTTGATCGGATCGCCATGCAGGATACCCAGCCGCGCCGCTGTAACCGAATTGATCCAGGCCGGGTTGTCGTGCTGAATCTCGTCCAGCCACATACAATTGGCCGTCTTGGCGTCGGTCTGCAGCGCTGTATCGAATATGGTCAGCACCATCTCGTCATCCTTGATCTCGCGGAAGGCGGCGATCGGCTCGTAACTCGGCAGGGCGGAAAAATTCTTCTCGGCAAGCCGGGACGAAAAGACCTCGATGCGGCCGCTGGGCGTACGGAACCCGCCGGCCATGAAAGAGCCGTAGTTGGGCCTGGTCTTGGGGTCGTACCAGACACCATGCTGCCTCAGGTATTCGAGACCGCCGGCCTGGGCGAGTCCGGGAATGTTTGCAATTCGCGCCTTGAGATAATCGTTTACCGTCTTAAAGGTAAAGTACTGCTCCATGCCACCCTTGACCAGGTTCGCCAGCTTCGCCGCGATATCAAAGAATGCTGCCGTGGATTCCATCGGCGGCACGACGGCCTGGCGCAATGACACGTACGGGACCAGTTCCGGCGAGGGCCGGACTTCCACATCCCAGTCTTCCAGGAAGGTGGTTTCCGGCAATATGATGTCGGCCAGCAGGGCCGTCTCGGTCATAAAGGGCGTGACCGCGATATGGTAAGGGATCATTTTCTCGTCCCTGAGCATGTCTTCCACCAACCCGCCGTCAGCACTGGAGTAGGCAGGATTGACGCCGTGGGTCATAAGCACACTGACCCTCTGCTTGCCTTCCTTGATCTGCTGCAGCGCTTTCTCGATGGACCCGCGCGAAGCCAGTGGCAGGTCCGGCGGGTTTGAGAGAACGCTGGGAGCAGGCACCGTTGGAACCGGCGCAGGCTCGGCCAGATCATACTTGCGAGGCAGGCAAAGTCCGCCCTTGACGTCGATGTTGCCGGTGATGATGTTCAGCAACATCACCGCGCGCTCGTTCTGAACGCCGTTGGCGAAATTGGAAAGCATGGCGTCGCTGATCGTCGTAGCCGGGTGCGTGTTGGCAAATTCCGTAGCAATACGCCGGATGACCAGGGCGCTGACGCCGGTCTCGGCCTCGGCCCGCTCCGGCGTATACTTAGCGAGGTGCTGGGTCAGCTGGGCCGGCGACACATTGGTCCACTGCTCGATGAAGCCGCGGTCATACAGGCCTTCCTGCATGATGACATTGGCCATCGCCAGCGCCACCAGGGCGAAGGTGCCCGGATTTACATAATAGGACTCGTTGGCGCGGGTTGAAGTATTGGTAAGCCTGACGTCGAAGACGACGAGCTTGGCCTGGTTGCGCTGGATTCCATCGATCATGCGGCGCGCCAGACCGACGAACTGAGGATTACTCTCCAGCGGGTTTGCCCCGAACACCAGTATATACTTGCTCTTGGAAACATCCGGCACGTCGCCGGCGTCGCCCCAGGTAAGCTCGGTGGCAACCAGCTTGTTGGCGTCATAGAATCCGGTGCTGCCGATGGCGTTGGGGGAGCCATAGGCATAAGTAAACCGGCGACCAATAGCGTCATGGTCAATATCATCGGTCATAAAGACAAAGTCGCTCGGATTGGCTTTGGCGGCCGCAAGAGTTTTTGCAACTTCACCGTAGGCTTCTTCCCAGGTGATCGTTTCCCAGTTATTCTTGCCGCGCAAACCGTTTCGCCGCATCGGTTTGAGCAGCCTGTCAGGGTCATAAAGAGCATTTATTCCGGCCTGGCCGCGAGCGCAGAGGGAACCCTGGTTGCTGAGATGCGTCGTGTTACCACCGATCTTGACCACCCGGCTCTCCTCGATATAGCCGATGTTGCCGCAACCGGCCGGGCACTGCGTGCAGGTGCTGGGCAGGAACGACCGTGGCAACCCGGAAGTCCGGTTCACGGACCGGCCACCTTCGATCAGGCGCTCAGCGGCGGATGCTATCGGACCGAACTGGGTCTCGATGGCCAGCACCGCGGTGCTGGCGGCACCCAGTTTGAGGAAATCTCTACGGGTTATGTTTCGCATTCTCCGGCTCCTTGAAATCAGCTGAGGGGAGTCGTCTGGCCGCCGATGACCATCACAAAACGCATGGCGTAGACTCC
>JAENWV010000140.1 GCA_016650015.1 Thermoleophilia bacterium
CTGCCCGCCTTGATGTCCTCGATCGCATCCTCGATGCTGCTGAACGGCGAAACCGCCGCTTTGGTTTCCTGTTCCTGGTCTCCCATTTTTCCTTCCCAACTGTCGGTTAATTGATGCCTTGACTGATTATTGCTATATCACGGGGCCGCAGCCCCGGTTTTCCGGTATTAAACGCCGAACGGGACACTCTTCTATAAAAAGCCTCCCTCTGCCAGCTTTTCCAGCGTCAGACCGCCTTCCCCCTGTCCGCCGGGAAGTCCGCCTGCCATGATTTTTGCCACATATTTGCCCAGCACATCGGCTTCAAGGTTTACCTGATATCCCACCCCGTTGTGACCCAGGGTTGTCACCTTCACCGTATGGGGAATGAGCGAGACGCTGAACTGTTCGCGTTCGAGCCTCGCTATGGTCAGGCTGATCCCGTCGATGCCGATCGATCCCTGCGGCAACAGGTAGCGGCGGATCTCCGCCGGAGCGGTGAAGGTGTAAAAAATCGCGTTGCCCTCCGGCCGGATGGAAACTATCTTGCCGGTGGCGTCGACATGACCGAGCATCAGATGCCCGCCGAGCCGCGCCGACAGCGTCAGCGCCCGCTCCAGGTTGACGATGCTCCCCCGCTTCAGGTTCCCCAGGTTGGTCTTCCGGATGGTCTCCGGCATGACGTCGGCTGAAAAAGTGCCGCCGCCGAAAGACCTGGCTGTCAGGCAGACGCCGTTGACGGCGATAGAGTCGCCGAGCTGACAACCTTCCAGGACCTTGTTCGCCTCGACGGTGATGACCCCCGAGTCGGAGCCCATCTCCAGACTGACCAGTTTACCCAGTTCTTCAACGATGCCGGTGAACACTTAACATTCCTCCCGCTGGTCGCTGGCAATAAACATCTACCATTCCTCCTGGGTTGTATAGGCGGTTATCAAAACGTCGTCGCCCACCGCCTTGTGCCTCATCCGGTAAAGCGGAGCCGCCTCGCCCACGAGCCGAAAACCGCGTCCCTCGACCGGGGTGCGCGCTTCCTTGCCACCGATAAATTTGGGGGCTATAAAAGTCATTACCTTGTCGATGGTGCCGGACTCCACGAAGGACGCCGCCAGTGTCGGTCCGCCCTCCAAGAGCAGGCTGAGGGCCGCCGGTTCACGCGAACCCAGATGAAGGAGCGCCTCTCCCACATCCACCTGACCATCCATCGTTGCGGTAACCACGACCTCGACGCCGGCGCTCTGTAGTGCCTTGATCTTCTCGGCGGGAGCGGATTCGGTGACAAACACAAGTGTCGCCAACTTTCCGGCGGTCCGCACCAGCTGGCTCTCGAGCGATAGACCGGCCTTCGAATCAAAAATAACCCGGAGCGGCTGGCTGTAATCGCCGGGAATACGGCAGGTGAGCATCGGGTCATCGATGTCGGCCGTGCCGCTGCCGCAGGCGATGGAGTCCACCTCGCCGCGCAGAGCGTGTACCAGCGCCCGGCTCTCCTCCCCGGAGATCCACTTTGAGTCGCCTGTGTAAGTGGCGATCTTGCCGTCAAGGCTCATGGCGCTCTTGAAAGTGACAAAGGGAAGACCGGTAACAGCGTGCTTGCGGAAAGCCTCGTTCTGGGCCCGCGCCCGGGCGGCGAGCAGACCGTCAAGCACCTCGACCGCCATACCGGCGTCTCGCAGCTCCGCCAGGCCCTTGCCGTTCACCTTCGCCGACGGGTCCAGCGAAGCGACCACCACTCGCGTGATGCCAGCCTCGATCAGCGCCTGGGTGCAGGGGCCGGTGCGGCCGGCGTGGCAGCAGGGCTCCAGGGTGACGAAGATAGTCGCGCCACGGACGTCGCCCTTTACCGATTTGATGGCGGCCACTTCGGCGTGGTCATCGCCGGCGCGCTGGTGATAGCCCTCGCCGATGACATCCTCACCGCGCACGATTACCGCGCCCACGGTGGGGTTAGGGCTGGTCTTTCCCTGGGCTAGATCGGCCAGGTTAAGCGCCCGCTGCATGAAACTTATGTCGAGTCCGGAAACCATGATGAAAACGTCTTCCTTTATCGCCGCGCCCGTTGAGTCCTTTAGGCCGCGCTTTCGAAACGAAATTTTTCTGGATTCTGCAGTCAGTGTTCTTCGGGGAAGTCGGGAGAGGAAATTCGGCGCATGTTTCTAGCCGCTTCCGGGATGCCGCCCAAAAAAAATACCCCGGGCAGCGATCATCCCGGGGGCAATTTGAAACACGAGTCTTCTTCCATCCAGACTTTAACTGTCGGCCCAGGGCTTGCACCTGGTCAGCCTCTTTCGGAGGGTCGCGGGCTATAACCGCCGGTGGGGAATCTCACCCCGCCCCGAAGACATTGCTGTAAAACAGCTATTCAATTTTCGCGCGCAACCCATTGGCGTGCACATAAAAATAATACCACAATCGTCATCCTGAGCGAAGAACCATCGTCTCCCCTCAGGCTCGCGCCGCCATGGCGGCCATCAGCCCTCGCGCCGCCTCGCCCGGATCGGTAGCGCCAAAAACCGCGGAGCCGGCCACGAACAGGTTGGCGCCGGTGTCGAGCACGGCTTCGATAGTGTCGGCGGCAACCCCGCCGTCCACCTCAAGGCCAACCTCGTCAGGCAACAGATGCCGCGCCCGCGCTATCTTCGGAAGTACCGAAGCTATGAACTTCTGGCCGCTGAATCCCGGGTTGACCGTCATCATCAGAGCGAAATCGATGTCACCAGTAACCTCCTGCAACATCGCCAGCGGCGTCGCCGGGTTCAACGAAACTCCCGCCTTGCAGCCGGCTGCGCGGATCTGCGACAGGGTCATGTGCAAATGGGTGCAGGCCTCGGCATGGATGCAAATCCAGTCCGAACCCGCCTTAGCAAAATCATCTATATAGCGCTCGGGAGCGTCGATCATCAGGTGCACGTCGAGAACGCCCCCCGCTTCGTGGACCAGGTCGCGGATACCCTCGACGACAACTGGCCCGATGGTGATATTGGGAACGAATTGACCGTCCATGACATCCACGTGGATGACCCTGACGCCTGTGTCCATCACCCGCTTGATATCCTCGCCCAAGCGTGAAAAATCAGCCGAAAGGATCGACGGAGCCAGCTGGTAGCTTGTGATGAAATCGTTGTTCACCTGCGTGATTCTAGCACAGGGAAAAAAATAATTGCATAAAAGGAAGCCGCGCCAGAGACTTCACTTCGCGGTATTATTTTTTATATCCGTCAATGTGTCATTCATGCGGAAGATAACTATGAGCATTTCCGCATAGAACCTGACACCTAATGGACCAAGGACAATCATGGCCAGCCCGCCGTATTTATCATTACCCTTTCCATTCACCAGAACGATGACACCAGCGATAACAACGCTTGCCACCCCGATCCAGAACAGAATCTGGATAACAATTGGCATTAACATCCTTCGGAATGTTAAAAAATCTTTCATTCAACCTCCATCCGCCTGCTTGGCCGTTTGATGAATCCATTACTTTTTCTATTCTCTGCTCTTATTTAAAGTCCCTGCTAACAGGCGCGCTCTTTTATGACTGGATCTGCTCCAGCAGCTGCGCTTCCCAGACACCGTGATCGTCAAAGTGCATATTGGGATCGTTGATGATCGTATACAGCCAGTAAATCCCGTAAATGCCGCAGGTGACAATGGAAAGCACCAGAAAGGTGACAAAGTTCCGCTCGGGAACCATCAACTGCGGCTCGATCTGATTTTCTGAGATATTTAACTTGTTCATGATCTCGCTGGCTTTGAGCATGAACTGGCGCTCGTTGGACTCATGAGCCCGGAAATCGTCGTTAAGGAAGTAGTAGACATAATAAACGACCGGGCTGGCTACTATGCTGAGCACCAGCCACATCACAGGTGATTTGTCGCCTTGACGATCACGGTTCGTCGCATCGTAATCCAGCCCCTCCAGCTGTTTCATATCCTCTTCCAGATCAGCGGTCTTGCCTGCCGCTTCCGCCTTTTCCTTCAGCACATCCATGAGATGCGTCCGCAAGTTGACCATCCGCTCGAAGTGTTGCTCACGTCGCTCCATCAGCTTGAAGAGGATGAAAAACATGTAGATTCCGCAGGTCACTATCGAGAGGAGGAACGCAGGCTAGAACTCCGTTTGCCAGTCGGTCTCAGTCCGCTGCCGCAGATCAGATTCAAGACTCGTCATGTTATCCATTTCTCACCTTTCCTATTATTGATCAGGGACAGAGGCTCTTTGCTAGATCAAACCGGTTTTATTCCAGACGATAATTTTGACGACCCAGGCCGCGAGCACGACCAGGGTTCCCCAGACAATCAGCTGGTGGCGCAGCCCATAGCTGATCGAAAGGCTGATCCGCCTGCGGCTCGCGACGGATGCCACGAGAAATACCGCCAGCCCCGCCAGCAGGACAAAAATAATGGGTCCCAACGGATGGAAGATGAAAGCCTGGCCTGCATCAAGGCTTCCCATCGCCAGAAACGATCGTGTCATACCGCAAAGCAGACAGGGTACGCCGGTCAGGAAAAAGAAGGGGCATGTATATACAGCGAAGAAAGATTCCAGCCGGTTACCTTGAGTTCAAAGTCAGGGGATACAAGTGCTGATACGGCAAACACGAGCGTCAGCAAGGCCAGCATTGGCAACTCGACCATGGCGAGGGTTCGCCAGGAAACCTGATGGA
>JAENWV010000056.1 GCA_016650015.1 Thermoleophilia bacterium
CATAGTTGTCGCTCGAACCTCACTCTCGTTTTTCCAACGGTTATCAGATCGCCATTCTGTAAAACCCTGGTCTTTATCTTCTGACCGTTTACCTCGACACCGTTGGTGCTGTCCAGGTCGACTACCAGGTAATCGTTGCCCCGCTGTCTGATTTCGGCGTGGCGCCGCGATACGTTGGTATCGGTCAGGACCAGGTCGCATTGGCGGCTACGGCCTATAAGCACCGCCCGCTTGTTGACATCGTAGACCGACTCCCCAACGGTCAGGGTGATGCGTTCGCGGGCCAGCCCCATTTCCCGGGCTTCACCGGCGCTCACCGACATGGTGCCGTCAGGCTGGGCCTGGGGCCGGTAAACCACGGTTTGACCCGGCCCGGCGCCCGGCTCTTCCGGCACTATCGGCAGCTCAGGCGCCACTGGTCCGGCAACCGAGACCATGCGGGTGGCGATGCCGAACTCGCCAACTACCAGATCCTCGTCAGTCTCGATGATGACGATGGGGCGACTGAGCAGCTCGTACTTGTCCTTGCGGGCATGCTCGACGAGGTAATCACCAAGATCTGACTTCAACTGATCTTCGTATGCTTCGAACTGTTGATAATCCTCGGGCGCCAGGAACAGCGTGTACTCGTTGGGAGCGTAAACGCGCGAGACGCTGATCACCTTGTTATCCCCCATCTCCTTGACCAGCTTGCGGGCCAGCTCCACCGGCTGCACCGGTGATTTGAAGGCGCGCCCGAAGCTGCCCTCGAAAAGGCCCTGAATCTTATCCTCGAGTTTCTTAAGTACGCTCACGGGGGGAAATGGGTTGCAGTCTGTTTCTGGGAGATAGCAGGAGAAGCACGACTTGAATTATAACGCAAAGCACAAACGTTTTCAGAAAAGCAACCTCCGGCAGCCGGTAATCAGGAAGGACCAAGGGCAGGACAAAATATCCGCCCGCGAGCAGCCCGTTTGCCAAAGCAAGGCCGGTCAGGTCAAGGAACAGGTTGCGTCGCCGAACAAGCAGCGCCGCCGGCAACGCCGCTACCAGCCAGATGGCCGGCTGTAACAAAAGAACGGGTTGTTCCGATAAAGGGGCGGCTATCGCCTTGACCGTAACCCATGGATTGTATTCGTTCGCGAGCCTGACCGGCAGGTCATAGTCGTTGGCCAGCTCCAGATAATCCAGCGGACTTGCGCCGGTGAGCAGCTGGAAGACGCTGAAGGAGATGGAGCCAACCACCGCCAGCGCCAACCCGCTTTTCAAACGCCCGACCGCGCCGGCTATAGCAGGGTAGGCGAGACCGATCCCTAAAATCCCCATTCCCGTGGCGAGGGCAGGCAAGAGGGCTGTTCGTGGCCAGAGGAGGCCAACAATCAGTAAGTAGACAACCGTGGCCGCCCCAAGCAGGATGCCCAAAGCCACAGAAAAGTTAAAAACCGGCGCCAGCGAGAGCGCCGCCAGCGCCGCCAGACCGGCTCTCGGCAGCAACCCGACCACCAGGGCGGCGGCCAACACCAGCGGCAAGCGCCATGGGGCCGGGTATAAATCAAATTCATACAACGCCGCACTGGCGACGAGTGCGGCCAGAGACCCGTTTGCCAGGCGCGAAGCGAGGAATCCGAAGCGGTTGGACATTTCCTCATAAAACGAAGGTCGCGTTTGATCAGAGCGTCGCAGCACCGTGGTGGCCCGGACGTCCGGAGAAAGCACGGGCAGCAGGCCGTCCAGACCAACAGCAAAGCTCTTCAGCCCCAGCCGCAATCCGGGGTCGGGATCCATAGCCTCATCAACCATGTCCGAAAGCTCCCGGGGCAGATCGGGACGTACCTGGCTGAGGGGCAGGGCTCCCAGCTGAATTTTGCCAATGATCTCGGCGGCGGTGCCGCCCTGGAAGGGATTCGAGCCGCTCAGGCACTCGTAGAGGACCAGGGCGGCCGAATAAATATCCGTAGCGCTGTCCACCGTACGGCCATCGGCCTGCTCGGGCGACATATAGGCTATTGTGCCCACAACATCACCCTGCCGGGTGATGCGCTGTGTGTTCTCCAGCTGCGCGATGCCGAAATCCATCACCTTGATCCGCGGAGGGTTATCGCCAGTGAGCATTATGTTATCCGGCTTGATATCCCGGTGGATGACACCCCGCCCGTGAGCATGTTCGAGGGCTTCCAGAACCTGAAGGGCCACATCCAGGCAGTCACGGTCTGAGAGGGATCCACTGGCAATGCATTCGGCGAGCGTTTCGCCTCGCACCAGCTCTGAGACCAGATAAACCTCGTCCTCGTCCTCGGCCAGCTCAAAGACAGTAAGGATATGGGAATGGCTGAGCTTGGCCGCAGCCTTGGCCTCGAGGGTGGCGCGGTCACTCAGCTCATCCGTTCGCCGCACGGCCTTGATCGCCACCTCGCGACCCATTCTGTGATCGCGGGCGCGGTAAACTGTGGAGAAGCCGCCGCTGCCGATTCGCTCGAGGAGCTCGTACCGGTCCAGCACCAGCGGCCCCGGCTTGTTTTCATCCGTCATGGCAGAAGACATACCGCGGTTGTTTCCGGGGTTGAAAGTTGGATAAGACCCTGTTCTGTACTAGGATAACGATTCCTTTTAAAATAATCTTTCGAAGACAAGAGTACATGGGAGGAACATGAAACGCACAACCATAATTCTGTTGCTGATTGCGGCGATCCTGGCAGTGGCCGTCCTTGCAACCGGATGTGGCGATCAGTCCGAACAGGCTGACAGACTGATAGACGAAGTTAACGGGATTGCAACTACCATCGAACCCAAGGTGAAACAGGCTGACTCCCTGATGACACAGGCTACAGAGCAGCTCTCACAGGGCAAGCTGACCGACGAGAAGACCACTTTGACCAAAGCGCAGTCGCTGGTTGACGAGATAATCGCCGACCTCAAAACGGCCAAGTCCAAGACTGACGAGGCTGCGGCACTGAAAATCAGCGACGACTCGCGAAAGTACCTCGAAGCCAACGGCCGCGCCCTGCAGGCGAACATCAACATGTGGGGCGCGGTGCGCGATATGGCAACCACCATGTTGGCCGATCCCGCCTGGGAGCTGCCGGAAACCAGGACAAAAATGGCCGAGCTTGAGAAGGTGCGTGCCGAACAGGCCGCCATTTGGCAGGAAGCCTGGGACGAGGCCCAAGGCCTGGGGACCAAGCTGGCAGGAGAGAATAACAAATAGCCGGTGCCTGCGTCATCCTTGCGCCGTCAAGTTGTGCCTGTGTTATAATACAGGCGCTTTCAAGAAGGGGTGTCTGGACTTGTGCCGAAAATGCTCTATTGCAGGGATTTTATCTCATCGGCCGCAAGAAGTGCCCCAAGCTATTCAGGTAAACTTCGGTTTCACGGGCGAGTGGTGGAACTGGTAGACACGCTAGGTTCAGGGTCTAGTGCTCGCAGGAGCATGGGGGTTCAAATCCCCCCTCGCCCACCATTTTCAGGCCCTCTCGAGCTTCAACGGACGAAAGGACATTTTAGTGTCTTTCTTCGAGGATGATGAAAAGCGGATCGAGGAAGAAGAGGTAACCGAAACCAGACGCAGGCCCGGCCGGCGCAAGGTCAAGACCCGCAAATCCAGGGAGCGTGCACCCAAACAACGCAAAACTGGAGGCGGCGGACCGTCGTTTGGCCAATCTCCACTCGCACGAGTTCTCATTATCCTGACTGCAGTCGTGGTTCTGGTTTTGATCATCACTCTGGGCATAAACAGCTGTATCAACAAGAAGAAGGTCGGTGAATACCGCGACTATTTCGCCGCAGTCGACGGCGTGCTCAGAGATTCCGACGACATCGGCAAACTGCTTTCCGACATGTTCATGAAACCGGACGAGGCTGTTCGCCAGTCTCTGGAGGGCAAGCTGGCCGAATTTCTGGCCTCGCAGGAGCAGTTGCTGGACAAGGCCAAAGCCATCAAGGCGCCAGACCAGTTCAAGAAGGAAAACGAGTGGTTTGTAGCCAGCATGCAGATTCGCGTCCGGGGACTCAAGGGCATGCAGCCCGCAGTCCTGAACGCTCTCGGCGCACCTAACAACCAGGCCGGCGCCGCCCAGGTCTCCCATGAAATGCTGATCCTGCTGACCAGCGACGTCGCCTACGATGAATTCTTCTACCAGCCGGCGCAACAGGTGCTGAAAGAAGAAGACATAAAAGACATCAAAGTGCCGCAGGCAAAATTCCTCAAGGATTCTGCGCTCGCCAATTCACAGACGGCCGTCAGTGTTCTCGACCGCCTGAAGGGTGGAACTGCCCAGGTTTCAGGCCTGCATGGAGTTGCTTTGGTCGGAGTCAAGGCACAGCCCAGCGGGATGGTTCTGACTACAGACAGCGATAACAGCCTCAAGGCCTCCGACGCGCTTACCTTCGAGGCGGAAGTGGAGAATCAGGGCGAGGCCACCGAGAACGATGTACTGGTAAGTATCAGTCTTTCAGCTCCAGGGCGTCCATCGCCACAAAAGGTTGATGGCCGGATCCCGACGATCGCTCCCGGGGAGCGTCGCACGATTGAGCTGACCGGCCTGGCGGCGGAGGCTGGCAGCGAGACGGCGCTGATGCGAGCTGAAGTTGGTCCGGTTCCAGGCGAAACAAATACCCAGAACAATGTTGGGGATTACAATATAGCCTTCAGCTAAGGCCTGCGCCGGCCACCCGATATGAGCACGTTCATCGAAAACAACCTCTCCATCGCCCTGCTGGTGCCAGTGGCGCTTGCGTTGCTGGGAGTTTTCATCTCGGGCTATCTGCTCGTAGTCCTGCGCCGCTATCGGCGCGACCAACGGGTTATCATGGGCGAGGGCCGGGAGCGCGACCTGATAGCTCACGCAAATGCGGTCCAGGCCAGAGTAGACGGTCTTTCCGGCGATATCACGAACCTGGCCAACGATCTGGATCGCGCCGGCAAGCGTCTCGACGATTGCTTTACCTTTCGCAGCGTATTGCGCTACGACGCATATAACGATCTTAGCGGCATGCAGAGCACGTCGGTGGCGCTGCTGGACGCCAGATTTTCAGGCATCATAATCAGCTCCATCCAGTCGCGCGACCATGCCCGCATCTATGTTAAGGAAGTTCGCGACGGCGACAGCAAAGAGAAGCTCTCACCTGAAGAGATCGAGGTTCTAAAAAAGGCCATGGGTCTTAAGGCTCACAGGCTGGCGGGTGTGTCTGGGGGTGGCGCTGATGAATGACGCCACCGGCAAGGGTAAAACCGGGTTTCTGGGCCCGACCGGCACCTGGAGCGAGGAAGCCCTCATGGCCAACACCGCTCTCACGGAAGAGGACACAACGCCCCTGCCCTCGATAGCCGATGTTATTACCGCGGTTGCCACGGGAGATGTCGCCGAAGGCATCGTTCCCATGGAAAATGCCCTGGAAGGATCGATCACTGTTACCCTGGACATGTTGGCGTTCGACGTGGAAAACGTTCAGATCATCAGGGAAATAGATCATCCCATCCATCTCAAACTGATCGCGCGTGAATCGCTGAGCCTGGACGAGATCGAGAAAGTCATCTCTCTACCGCACGCCCATGCCCAGTGTCGTAGATTTCTGCGGGAAAGACTGCCCAATGCCGAGGTTATGGCTGCCAACAGCACTGCTGACGCGGTCCGCATCGTCAGCCTTTCTGACAAAAAGTTGGCGGCTATCGGCAGCAACCTGGCGGCGACGAGCTACGGTTGCGTCGTACTCGAGGAAGACATCGAAGACTACCCCGGCAATCAGACAAGATTTGTTCTTTTATCAACCAAGCCGGCGCCACAGGATCTTGATTCCACCTATAAAACTTCCATAGTCTGTACGATCGCACACGATCAACCGGGCAGCCTGTTAAAGATACTGCAGGAATTCGCGCATCGCTTTGTGAACCTCACCAAGATCGAGTCGCGGCCTTCAAAAAAAGGGCTTGGTGACTATGTGTTTTTTATTGATGTCGAGGGCAGGAAAGACGACCAACAGGTAGCCGAGGCGATAAAGTGTCTCGAATGCAAACTTGCCAGAGTCAAACTTCTTGGATCTTATCCGGTGGGATGAGCCATGCCTGGATCGAACCATGGGTGAGTACAGCACTTTCGAATGCGCGGCCTGTGGATATAAAAGTTCCAGCATTCGTTGGGGGGTGGGCGAGAACGACCCCCGCAAGCGATTCCTCGTAGGTGTCTGTCATCACTGCAAGGAGCTGGCGGAAATCGATCTGACAGACCACGATGTGATGATCGATCAGTTTACTTGTCTCGTCTGTGGCCGTCCCATGTTCTTCTTCGAGAAAGCAGAGTCCTACGATTGTCCCCGTTGCGGCGCTCCGAACCTGCGCATCAAGCAGGAAGGTTACTGGTAAATCAAGCAAAAACGTTTGCCTGTCGATTACTGCTCCAGGCTGAAGAAACAGCTGATTTCGCTTGTCTGTGATGGATTGCGGGCGAAATTCGGCAGAGACGAAGGGGCAGAGGGCAAATTGAACGGACTTTTGGGCACCCCTATTTTTCGGCGACTAAGCACCAAGATGGTGGCGGGCTTCGTCGCCATCATGGTTATTTTCTCCACCGGAGGACTTGTCGTCTCGCGTGAGGTCAATGAAACCAGGTCCAAGGCGAATGAGGCTCTGGACCGGGCCGGGGCCGTGCTGCATATGGAAGAGGCCAAGTCCGCCGCGAGTGACCAGATACAGGCCCACTACCAGCTGCTCCTCGAAAACCAGGAAAACAAGATCGCCTATTTCGATGACGCGCGTCGCCGTCGTGAGAGTGGGATTGCAGAGGCCCGAAAGCATGCCGGCACATCCCAGGAACTAGAATGGTTTGACGAGCTTGAATCGGCGGCCGCTCAGTTCGACGATAACTTTCTCAACCAGCTCGTTCCCGCCTGGCGCTCCGGCGATCAGCCCAGGGCGCTGCTAACGAAAAAGCGGTCAGATGAGCTGCTGCAGGAGGTTGTCAATTACAGCAGCCTGCTTGCGGAAGACTTTAAGAAGCGTAATCAGGAGGCGCAAATCGCCGCCAATGATGCCGCCACCGAGGCAAGATCCTACATCATCTTCGCCGCGATCGCCGGCGTTGGCCTCAGCCTGTTGATAACCATTATCGCAGCCCGCCGTCTGAGCCGGCCGGTTCGGGAGCTCAACGAAGCCAGCATCGCCATGACCCACGGTGATCTGAACAGAAGAGTTCAGGTCGATACAAATGACGAAATTGCCGGCCTGGGTGATTCCTTCAACCTGATGGCGGATTCCATCCAGTACAAGTTTGAGCAACTCACCTATCTTTCTGATATCGCTTTGGCTGTCAGCTCCGAGCTTGACTGGGAGCGAGTGGTCGGGATCGTCATGGAAAAAGGGATGGAGCTTACCAACTCGCAGGCGGCGGCCATCGCGCTTTTTGATGAGGAGCGCGGTGAATTCACTGATACCTACACCAGGGGTCTGAGCGATATCTTTGTCAGCAAGATGCAGTTTCGCAAGGACGGCCTGGCGGAAGAGGTTCTGCTGGGAGACCAGGCTGTATTCAGTGACGACGTTCAGGCCAGGCATCGGCTTAGCGAGTTGACCCGAATCGAGGGTATCAAGGCATTCATCTGTCTGCCGCTGAAGGTACGCAAGAAGAAACTGGGCGCTTTATATGTTTACAGCAAGGAAGTAGAAGCTTACGGGCGCGAAGAGCACTCGGTACTTTCGATCCTCTCCAACCAGGCCGCGATAGCCATCCAGAACGCGCTCATTTTCGAACAGAATCAGGAGGAAGCGGTCACCGATGGGCTTACCGGCCTCTACAACCAGCGTTACTTCTATTTCCGCCTGCGCGAGGAGATCGATCGGTCCACCCGAAACAAGAAGCCGTTATCGGTCATTTTCTGCGACCTCGACCGTTTTAAGAGCTTTAACGATATGAACGGGCATGCCCTGGGCGATCAGGCTCTCAAGGAAGTATCCCGCATTATTACCGAATCCAAGCGCGCTATCGATATAGCAGCCCGCTACGGCGGCGAAGAGTTTGCAATCATCCTGCCTGATACTGACACCTCCGGCGCCCAGATCATCGCCCATCGCATACGGCGCCGGGTTGCCGGGTTCTCCTTTAACGTCAAGTCGCGCCACGGATCACCGCTTACTACCAGTGTCGGGGTTGCAAGTATTCCCGGGGATGCCACTCACGCCAACGACCTTGTCGACAAGGTCGACTGGTCCATGTATTACGGAAAGCGGCAGGGTGGAAATCGTGTCACTCTCTTCCACGAGGAGTCTGGTGATTATGGCCGCACCTCCCTGGAAGAGCTGGTGCGCGACGAGCTGCATCTGGCGGCAGCCCAGGCAATAGCCGCATCGGTGGACGAGCGGAACGTTCACGACCAGCGGCATGCCGAGTCTGTTGCTCGACTCGCGTCAGTGATCGCAGCCGAGATGAAAATGGACGAAGACGACATCCACAAGATCAGGGTCGCGAGCCTGCTTCACGACATTGGTCTTGTGACAGTGCCGGAGGAGATCATTAACAAACGGGAGCACCTTAGTGCCGATGAGTGGCGAAGGATCAAGGAGCACCCCGAGGTCGGTGAAACTATTCTCAAGCACATTGCCAGCCTGGAAAGTTTTTTACCGGTGGTGAGGCACCATCACGAGCACTACGACGGAGCTGGTTACCCGGACGGTCTGGCAAAAGAAAAAATTCCGCTGGGCGCGCGCATCCTGGCCGTTGCCGATGCTTTCCAGGCCATGATCAGTGAGCGGCCATATCGCCGGACGCTGACGACCGATCAGGCGCTGGCGGAATTGCAGATGAGCTCGGGGACCCAGTTTGATCCGGAAATCGTAGACACGTTCGTATCCCTGTTCAGGAATCTTCAGGAAAAAGTATCTTAGGAGCCGGGTAATCGGTGCCGATTGACTGAAGCTTCGGTCGCGCCGCCGTTACTCTCTTTCCCGCAAAGTCAGGCTCGCCGAAGCGAGCAGCACCACACCAGTACCCACCAGGACGATAAACGGCAACAGCTGGCCGAAGAAAGACTCTCCCTGCAGCACTACTCCCCTTAATATTTCCACGGCGTAACGAAGCGGTATCAGGTAGCTGCACCATTGCAGGGCTGTGGGCAGGTCGTCAATGGGTATGGCGATACCAGAGATCAGCGCCGAAGGCAGAACCACCATCGGGATGAATGGAATAACCTGGCCCTCATTTCGGGCGAAGTTGGAGATAAAAACCCCCAATCCCACAGAGACGATGGCCAGCGCGAGTACCGTTAAAACAATGGCGGCGATG
>JAENWV010000033.1 GCA_016650015.1 Thermoleophilia bacterium
CAATGCATTTTTAAGAGGTTGGAAAATGGTGGAGGCGGTGCAACGGTATTCGAACTCTGAGCTTAATATTTTAAGCCGTTTGGAACGAGTTCTACACAGAGATCTATAAGGAAATCGAATGTTCAAAACCCAGTTATCGTGCTATAAATACATTAGTGTACTTATGAATACGCAGAGGGGGGTTCTTCTTGGCTTTTAACTCAAAGACAGCCTGCAATCTCATCGGAATAACCAAGCGTCAAATTGGCTATTGGGATGAAACACATTTGATTAAACCTTCTGTTCAAGAGGCAGGCGGAAGAGGCTCTGTTCGTCTTTATTCATTTGCTGATCTGGTTCAACTCGCAGTCGTAAAATCTCTAATCGACCAGGGCATCACTCTGCAAAATATCAGAAAAAGTATCAATTATTTAAAGAAAAACTTTCCACTAATTGAGAAACCACTGGCGCAACTGAAGTTCCTCACCGACGGAAGGACCATTTTCGTTCTAACAAGCAATAACAAAGAGATTCTCGATACTCTTGCAGAGGGCCAGTTGGTGTTCAGCATTGCCCTGGGCCAGATAATTGAAAACTTAAAAGGCGAAGTAAAGAGTATGAGTCAGGATAGGGATTACAAGATTAAAGTTGGGCGGAAAACATTCGATGCCGTTCTCCACCCTGATCTCGAAGATGGAGGCTTTTGGGTAGAATGTCCCGAGTTGCCCGGTTGTGCTTCTCAAGGCGATTCTGTCGAAGAGTCTTTGGAAATGATAAAGGACGCTATTGAAGGGCACTTCGAGGTTCTCAGAGAAAATGCAGCTCACAATAAGAAGTTATCACGCATAGCTTAAATGTCCGGCCTTCATAATCTCAAGGCGCAAAGAGTCGTCAAGGCTTTTGAAAAAGCCGGCTGGACAAGCAAAGGACAGAGAGGTAGCCATGTACAGCTCTCAAAAGAGGGAAATCCGAACATCATCTCAATCCCTGTCCATAAGGGAAAATCGATCAAGGGCGGACTTCTCAGGGACCAAATAAAAAAGGCCGGCTTAACTGTTGAAGAATTCTTAAGGCTTTATTAAGAGTCCGATCAAGACACCAAAGTTCGATTCCCGCCGGCTGTCGAGTTTTCGGGCAACAAAAAATGCCTTAAACAAGGCATTTTGAGAGGTGCGAACAATGGTGGAGGCGGTGCAACGCTATTCGAACTCTGAGCTGAAAGTCCTGGCCTCCCTCGAAGGGGTTATCAGGGAGCCATCTTCTTACGGATTGGTTTGACTGCTTTTCTAAACGCCTTTCTCAGCATTCCCACGGTTGGAACGTTCGCGAGCCTGCCCGACTCGTCTTTAAACAATCTTCATGAGAAACCGGTTCCAGCCGATGGCTGGAGTTCTTTCCCATCGATCAGAATCGTTGGAGAGCCACTGAGCCCGAGTTCCGCCGCTTTTTCGTTATTAATCCGCTGAGTACTGACTTCAGCACTGATATTTTCAGCTGCCAATGCGCTGTCAATATTTGTCTTTAATTCCTCTTCAGAACCGCAGGCCGGAGACAGATAACAGGTTATTTTCACAATCTCGTCCTTTTTTGGTAGGTGTGTGTATGCCTGTATATCTTTCAGGCCGGGCTAGACACAGCAGCTTAAAGCAGAAATATCTTTGGTAAAGGAGAGCGCCACAATTTTAATCGCCTCCGAAAGTGTGGGGAACATCGGTGTGGAGTTGACTACATCATCAATGGTGTTTTTGTTTTTTACCAGCATCATTGCCTCAGCTACGAGCTCTCCAGCATTGGGGGCAAGGATGTGAACTCCCATGATCTGGTTGGTCTCGGGATGAATCGCCATCTTGATCAACCCGTCGGTGCGGTGAATGATCATGGCCTTGGGTATATCGGCGAAAGAGACTGTCCGGCAGGAACAGGCTCCCATCTGCTTTATCTGCTCGTCTTCGGTAAAACCGACACCCGCCAGCTGTGGATCGGTGAAAATGGTATAGGGCACTGTGTGGTAATCAATGCCGTCACTTGAACCTGAAAGGGCGTTGCCGCTGGCGAGGGTTCCCTCACGCCCGGCGGTTATTTCGAGGCGCAGCGGCAGATTGTTCACGTCGCCGACGGCATAGATGCCCGCATTGGATGTTTGCAGAGAATCGTTAACGATAATGGATTTTCTGTGATCGGTTTCAACGCTTGCCACATCCAGGCCAAGCCCGTCAGTGTTTGCAGTTTTACCAGTTGCCAGCAGGATTTCATCAACTTGGATTTCTTTTACTTCTCCCTTTTCACGATAGGAAACAGCCTTCCTGGAACCCGCCCTTTTCGTGCTTAGCACCTCAACCCCAGTCTTGACGACTATGCCTTCTCCCTCCAGAAGCTCCGCGAGTCGCGCCGCCAGCGCCGCCTCGGTGTATGGGAAGACCGAGGGCAGCCTTTCCAACACCGTTACCCTGGTGCCAAAGCGGGCATACATTTGAGCAAATTCCAGGCCCAGAGGACCGGCGCCAATGATCGCCATTTCCCCCGGCAACCGTGTCAGCCTCAAGGCTTCAATGTGAGTAATGTATCCAGTTTCCCTGATTCCCTTAATGGGAGGAACGCTCGCTGTTGAACCAGTGGAGATGATGAACCTCTCGGCGGTAAGACCGTCGCCGTTTACTTCAACGGTGTTTTTAGAAACAAACCTGGCTTTCCCTTCGAGGGGAGAGATATTTTGCAGTTTAGTCAGAACTTTCTCGTACTTCTCCCGCCTTAAATATTCAACTAGCTTGAGCTCGTCCGCGATGACTTTCTTAAAATCAAAACCCGCTATCTCCAGATTGATACCGGGCACATCATGACTCTTGGCCAGGTACATGACCTCGGCGGCGTAAAGCAGGGCTTTTGATGGCACACAACCCACATTGACACAGGTGCCGCCAAAGGGGAGCCCTGTATTTATGAGGGCCGCTTTAGCGCCCAGTTCATTGGCCCGTATGGCGGCTGCAAATCCGCCCGCGCCACCGCCGATGATTATCAAGTCAAAATGGTTCACAAGCATCGCTCCTGTCTTGACAGTTTGAAAACATCTTTAAAATCGATTTTCCTTTATAGTTCCTGATATCCGTCAGCAATTTTTTGTAAACGTATCGCGTGGGATCCATTGTTTGAGTCGCCATTTATTCCCGCTAACAGGGCAGTGGGGTTCGTAACTTTTTGCATGTCATTTCTGTGGAAGTCGGCTCATGGACATGGGAAAGTTCGATTCCCGCCGGCTGTTACGATATCGGAGATGAAAAAAAGCCTTAAACAAGGCATTTTTCAAGGGCAAAATGATGGTGGAGGCGGCGGGAATCGAACCCGCGTCCGAAGCCATCCAAAAGGGAGTATCTACAAGCTTAGCCTTTGCTTTTAGTTCTCACGTCCCGGCTCCGCAAAGGCAGGATCCGGTTCGCCAGCCTCTCTAAGATTTCCCAACCGCGGCGAGAGGCAACCGCGGCGGTTGAGTCCACTAGTTGACGCCGTTACCCCGCTCGTGGACTTAGCGGGAACGACGAGCCGCAATTAAGCGGCTAACGCGAGATTATCGTCTGCGTTTAAGTTAGGTTTCCGGCAGTTTAACGAGCCCACCGGAAGCTCGGCTTGCTGCTCCCATCCAGATTGACCCCGTCGAAACCAGGTCGCCCCCACGTAAGGTGGGTATTTCAAATCGTGATGGATAATATGGATCTCGCGTCCACTAATAGTATACCCGCAAGCGGGGACGGATGTAGCCCTTCCAGCTAAGTTATGGCAGATTTCTAAACAAAACCGCGGCAATGCCTTTCGGCACCGCTTTCCTATTTATTCGCCGCGAAAACAGTCCCCAGTATCAAAACAATTACGAAGATGCCGCCGAAGACCAGAGCCGCCCGGATGCGCGTAAACCCGGCGCCAAACAGCTTCGCAAAGATTGAGGGTTTGATCAGCCCTGTTACCAGGAGACCCAGCGAAAGAATGCCTAAAATACTCCATAATAAACCCATTTGAGACCTCCTTCAGGTTCGCTTTTTTAAGATCTTGATAATAAGAAAAAGTCCTGTGGCCACAGGCAATACGCCACCAAAGGCGATTGCTGCCAGATAAGATGAAGCCGGCAGAGTGAAGCTGTCGGTGACAACTCTGTAGACTGCGCCCAAAAGGATTAACAGTCCGAATGCGAGCAGCGGAACTCCGGCGACCATCGACATTAACCGTCTCAGACTGCTCTTGCCATTATTCTGTTGAGGGTTATCATCCATTGGATGCACGGCCTCAAGCATCACCTTTCTGCCGCTCCCTGAACCCCCGCTCGATCTCTCTCTTGGATTCCTTATCCGCCAGCGAGCGGCGCTTGTCGTGCAGCTTCTTGCCCTTGGCCAGGCCAAACTCCAGCTTGACCCGCCTATTGCGAAAATACATCTTTGTGGGAACCAGCGTCAGGCCTTTTTCCTGGGTCTTGCCGATCAGCGTGCGGATCTCGCGCTTGTGCAGGAGCAGCTTGCGGGTGCGGTCGGGGTCAACGTTGTGGATGTTGCCCTGTTCGTAGGGGCTGATGTGCAGGCCGACTATAAAGGCCTCCTCATCGTTGATGACGCAATAGCTGTCCCTGAGGTTGGCGCGGCCGGCCCTGAGCGACTTGACCTCGGTGCCCTTGAGTTCGATACCGGCCTCGAAGGTATCCTCGATGAAATAGTCGTGGAAGGCCTTGCGGTTGGAGGCGATGGGTTTGGTATGAGGAGGCATGCGAAGATTATAACGCTTGGAGACCTCGACGGGGATGAACGTTTCCGGGTTCCGCCGGACTGACCCGACTTACCTGGCCAGCTCCAGCTCCACTTTCCCCCGCAGCTTGTCGATGCGCACAACCCTCACTGTCATGCGATCACCAAGGCGGTAGGGCCGGCCTGACCGGCGGCCGATGAGGGCGCTGCCCTTGTCGCTCAACGCGTAATAGTCACCCCGCAGGCTGCGAGCGGGCACGTAGCCTTCGTAGCATTCCTCGAAGCGCACGAACAGGCCCGACGGTATCACGCTGACCACCTCGCCCTCGAAAATCATGTCCCATCCCTCCAGATAAAGCAGCCGATCGAGCAGGAAGGCCAGAACGATGTCGTCGGCGGTGCGCTCCACCAGGGAGGCGCGGCGCTCGTTTCCGGAACTGAGCTCCGCCACCTCGGCAAGCTCCAGACGGCTGCTGCAATAGTCCTCCAGATGCAGCTCGCGTAAAAGTGCCCGGTGCACAACCAGGTCGGGGTAGCGGCGGATCGGCGAGGTGAAATGCAGGTAGGCTTCCGAGGCCAGGCCGAAGTGGCCGAGGTTGTCCTCGTAATAACGCGCCTGCTTGAGCGAACGCAGGACGATCTCGCCGAAGACCGAACGGTCCCGTTGCTGTTCGGTGAGCACGTTCGGCAGCGACCGCAAAAGGTCGCGGATGGCCTGGCCGGCCTTCTCCGGTGTACCGTGCGCCAGGGAAAAGGCCGGGGTCGATACACCCAGATCTTCCAGGAGATCGAAGAGCGCATCCACTGCAGCGGCATCGGGTTTTTCGTGCACCCGGTAGATGCAATCGCCCCGGCGCCGCTCGAGATGCCGCGCTACCGCTTCGTTGGCGGCGATCATGAACTCCTCGATCAGCGCGTGTGATTCCGATTGCGGGCGCGGACGCACCCCGATAACACCACCGTCATCGGCAAGCCGGAACTCGGGTTCAAAAGTTTGGATGTTTAGAGCGCCACGGTCGTACCTGGCCTGACGCAGGCCGTCCGCCAGTTGACGGCAGCGGATGAGGAGCTTTTCCAGGTCGGCCGCGTCGCTGCCGCCGGTCTCTCTCTGGCCGGTCGCGTCGCTGCCGCCGGTCTCTCTCTGGCCGGTCGCGTCGCTGCCGCCGTTCTCCCTCTGGCCGGCCGTTTCGTCACTCCCTCTCGGTTCCGGCTCCAGCATTACACCGGCTTCGCTCAGCCCGGCGGTACCCTCAAAGAAATCATCTACCTCGTTGTAAGTCAGCCGGCGGCGGCTGCGGATCGTGCTGCGATAGAAGCGGACCTTCTCCGGAAGCAGACAGTTCGGCGATTTTTCTCCGCCGGTAAGTGCCGCACCGGACCCCGGCTTTCCCTTCTTCGAGCGCAAATGTGTCGGCGCTTCTTTCGCGGCTTCTATCGATAAGGCGGTTCCGGATTTGAAAATCATTTCCACCGTCACGCATTTGCGGTCGCGGCCGGGCCGGAGGCTGCAGGCGTCGCTCGAGAGTTTCGGCGGCAGCATCGGCTCGACGGCCACCGGCATATAGACGCTACAGGCCTTTTTTTGCGCCTCGCGGTCCACCGCCGAGCCGGCCGGCACGAAATAGCTCACATCGGCGATGTGCACATACAGAGTGACCTCACCCTCGACGGGACCGTCCACCAGTGAGATTGCGTCATCGAAGTCCCTGGCCTCATCGGGATCGATGGTGAAGGATACCAGGCCGGTAAGGTCGCGCCGGTCGCCGTCCAGCCTGGAGGCCAGCGTCGCCTGGGCTTCCGCCTCTTCCAGCGCCGTCGGCGAAAACCCGCGCGGTACCTCATAATAAGTGAGGATGCCCTCCATAAGCACCTTGAGCGAACCCGCCTTGCCCAGCCGCTTGATTACCTCACCACGGCCGCGTCCATCCGGCCGCAGCACAGCCAGCTCGCCCGGTCGCGTGCCATGCAGGGCCTTGTGCCCGACAAAGATTTCCTTGGCATTTTCAAAGATCGGATCGGCGCGGTAGATCTTGCCGCTTTTGGTGATGACGGCAACGAAGGGTCCGGAGGGGCGGGTTTGGGAAGATTTGGCCATGGTCAGTTGTTCAGCATCGCTTAGCCACTGGGACGCGGTCGGTAATGAACCTGACCCGCCCGGTCAACGGGCAAGTTCGGCAACGGCCCGATCCAGCACCTCGTCCACCGGGGTCGCCGGATCGTCCCCGACCGGGATATCCGGCTCGATACCGATCTTGTTGATGTCGATCCCCTTCGGCGTGTAGTAGCTACCCGCCGTGTACTTGAGCCCGCCGCCGTTGCTGAGCGGCACGATACTCTGCACCACGCCCTTGCCGAAAGTCTTCTCGCCGACGAGCCTGCCGCGGGCGTCGTCCTTGATGGCGCCGGCTACGATCTCCGAGGCGCTGGCGCTATAGCCGTTGACCAGCAGCGCCAGCGGAATGGTTTCGTTAGCGTCACCGCGGGCGCTATAAACCTGGCTTTCGCCATCGCGGCCAACCACCGATACGATTGGGCCATCCTGGATGAACGTACTGGCGACATTGATGGATTCGTCCAGCAGTCCACCGCCGTTGTTCCTCAGGTCGAGGATGATGGCCTCGGCGCCCTCGCCCACCAGCTTGTCCACCGCACCTCTCAGTTTCACTCCCGAGTCCAACGAAAACTGCTCGAGGCGAACGTAGCCGATTTTACGGGTGCCGGTGTCGATCATCTTTTCGGTGACGATCGGCAGCTCGATGGCCCGTCTCGTCATCATGAACTCCAGCTCAGCGGCGCCGCGCAACACCTTCAGCGTCACCGTGGTTCCCTCGGAACCGCGAATGAGCCCCGATGTTTCTTCTTCCGTCATGCCCTGAACGGGTTTGCCATCGACCGCTATGATGATATCGCCCGACTGAACGCCCGATTCCTGGGCCGGTGAGTTTTCAAATACCTGCACCACGGTTAAATTCTCGCCCTTCTGCTCCATCAGCACGCCGATCCCCGTGAACTGCCCGTTGGAATGATCATTAAACATGCGGTAATCGTCGGGAGAGAAATAAGTGGTATAAGGGTCATTCAGGCTGTTCACCATTCCTTCCATGGCGCCGTTCTCCAGGGTGGACTGGTCAACGGGCTGGTAAAAGCCCTCCTGGAGGATGCCCTCGATCTCCCGTTCGAGCTGCAGTGTGTTGTCCCCCGGGAAGAAAGCGCCGCGAACCGAGGCCGGGAAAATGTTGAGCAATGGCGATAAACGGTAGTAATGTCCGCCCAAGTAGATGCCGGACAGGAAGGCAACCGAGATCGCCAGCGTTATGAAGAATCCCCTGAAAAAGCGTGGCATTATTTAAGGTTAGCTGCTTTCAGGACCGAGCGCAATAATAGGCGCCGCCGTCTTGACAGCCCCCATGCTTCAGGTATTTAATAACTTCGTCGCCGCTCATGGTAATGGAGGCACGAGGAGGTGGGGGCGCGCGGGCAACGTCAGGGCGAAAGCGGGCGGGGACCTTCACAGTCTGGTTTTTCCCGTGCAATAAAGCCTGTCCTTATTTTCCCGCCATCGGCTTGGGCAATGGCAGCCCGGGGTGGGCAGGCAACACTTCCAGCGAGTATGCGTGGAGCAATACCTTGTATATCCGGATGGTGCCCTGGCATCTTGTCCGTTGAAGCAGGATACCGGTAATTTATTCAGTGACAAACAGAAGTTTTGAGGAGGAGCGACATGGCAGAAGCAAAAAGTGACCGTTTCAAGATTTATTCGATCGCCATAGTAGTTTTCCTGGCAATCATCTCGATCCTGTACTATATTTCCGCACCGGTTTACCTCTACATAGTCGCCTACATGTGGTTCGGGTTCATTTTCGGGATCCTGCAGCAGTACGGCAGATTCTGTTTCGCTTCTGCCTGGCGCGATCTGATTATGGTCAAGGTACCACGCATGTTCGTGGGCATCATGGTCGGCATGATGACGTTCAGTATCATCGCGGTATTCATCTTCACTTATTATCCTGAGCGTTACCACACATCGCAACTGGGCCTGCACGGACTGATCGGCGGACTGCTATTCGGTCTGGGCATGGTGTTCGCCGGTGGTTGCGCGACCGGCAGCCTTTACAAGACCGGCGAGGGAAACATGATCTCGCTGGTCGTGCTCTTGGCCCTCTCCTTCTCCCAGGCGATCTTCGCCGTGACCGTTTTCGATTCGATTTTTGAGCGGTTCATCCAGAGCCTGCCATCATTCTCGATGGTGGAGCTGCTCTTCGGCAAGCCCGCGGGGGTGCCTGAAGGGACCACCTATCATGTTCAGTACGGTGATTATTCCTTTTGGCAGCACATGTTTGCCGACGCAGGCATCAATGCCATCCTGATCGGCGTGATCCTGCTGATCGGCGTTTACATCATCGTAGTCCGCAAGGGCTTCCTCAAGCGCCGCGCTGCGACCATGGCCGCCTCAGCCGACGGTGGCGAGGTCAAGATGGGCTTCAAGGACGAGCTGGCCGGCTTCTGGCACATGATCAGTTCTTCCAAGCGTACCTCCATCGCCGCCATCCTGATCGGCATCGCGGCGGCCACGATGGTCTTCTCTCTTGGCTGGATGGCCAAGCATTATGACTTCAACAACTTCGGCAACGTCCTGGTCGCGAAGCCGGCTTCCGCCGGAAGCAACACTGTCTCCAGTACCCTGCCGGCGTCACAGGGCTGGCCTGACAAGACCTATCCCTCCGATGTAGCCGTTCGCAGCAGCAGTACCGTGTTCGACCCCGGTTACTGGTATATCACCACCCAGGAAGCCATGGCGGCGGCCTGGTCCATTAAGGCCGTTGGCCTCGACAGCCAACCGGCTGACGGATCGCCCGGCTATCTGGAGAATAACCACTACTTCGGTGATTACAACGGCCTGCCGGTGCCCTGGCACAGCCCGGCGCTGTTGCTCTCCTTCGGCCTAATCCTGGGCGCTTCGTTCAGGGCTCTGCGCGCCAGGGAGTTCAAGTGGAAGTTCCCCACCAAGGAGCTCTTCATCTACGCCGTCATCGGTGGCACCCTGATGGGCATCGGCGCCCGTATCGCGCTGGGCTGCAACATCGGCGCCTTCTATGCCCCGGCGGCGTTCGGTGATCCCAGCGGCTGGGTGTTCTTCATCGGCATGGGCATCGGCGCTTACCTCGCGGCCAAATTCGTGAACTTCACCGCGAACCGCAAGATGGCCGACATGGACTTCGACATCGAGCTCTAATCAGCTAAACTATATAGGCTGGAAGCAACACTAGGAGGTGAATTAGGCATGAAATTCAACAAGAAAGATGACGGTAGCTACGAGCTGGACGTGACGGGTTATGTCTGCCCGCATCCGCAGCTCTATACCCTCAAGTCCCTGGAGAAGATGAAGGACGGCATGATTCTTGAAGTCCTCGTCGACAACCCGTCCTCAGTGGAGTCGATCAACCAGGCTTGCAACGGTAAGGGTTACACGATCCTGGAGACGAACTCTCCGAAGGCCGGCGTGACGGCCATCACGATCCAGAAGTAGCACCAGTATTTAAAGTCTGACAAGGCACGGGAACCGCAGAAGATGAACTGCGGATTCCCGTGCCTTGTTTGTTTTCAAAGCCGTCGATGGCAAAGAAACCCCTTTGCTGGCGAGAAAGCTTGGCCATTTTCATCGATAGCGTCAGGGCAACTTCTTGAGTTACCGCCGCACCGATAATATAATCCGACTGCACCCCTGAATCAGAGGGGGCTTCCATAACAACCAATTTGGAGGTGCGTGCACATGGAGGACGGATCATGAGCAAACTGGGAATACTTGTGAACACGAACAAGTACGTTGATGACGTCGTGGGCGTGGTCAAGGCGGCCAGGGCAGCCGGCCATGAAGTGTCGATCTTTATAATGGATGACGGCACACTGCTGGCAGCCGAGCTCGCGAAGGCATGCGCCGACGATGCGTCGTTGGCTTATTGCGACCATAGCGCCCAGCCGCGAGGAGTCAAGGATGTTGAAGGCGCGACCGCTGGCAGCCAGTATCAGAATGCCGTAATGATGCACGACGCCGACAAGGTGGTGGTGTTCTAATGAGCGATGACAAGAAAAAGATCGCTGTTATCGTGAGGGACCGCCAGGGAGAAGCGCTGCGCATGTCGCTCGGCCTGGTGCTCGCGGATGACGAAGTTTCGGTTTTCAACCTCGGCGCCGTCATCGAGAGAAACGATGATAACAACTTGAACATCGAGAGCCTGGAGATGATGGACTGCATCCTCTATTCGGTCAATGAGAAAGATGAGAATTTCCAGGCCATCACCATGCAGGATGTCCCTGCAAAGCTGCTCGATTACGACCACGTAGTCGCCTACTAGAAAGAGGAGGAATCCATGAAAGTATTACACATCATCAAGGAACGGACCCCCTCTGGCAACGTGGATACGATCATCAAGGATCAGGCCGAGGCGGGCGCCAACGATGTCACCGTCGTCAATGTATACGAGGACAAGGACTACGCGAAGCTGGTAGACCTTATCTTCTCCAGCGACAAGGTCTTTTCCTGGTAGATTTTTCTGCCTCCCGGGGGTTACAGCCCGGACGGTGAATCACGGCAATAAAAAAGGCCCTCCGCAAGGAGGGCCTTTCATTTACCCTAATGGGTGCTATTCGACAGGACGAACGTTCGTGGCCTGGGGACCCTTGGGGCCCTCCGCCGGCTCGAAAGTCACTTTCTGGCCTTCAGTGAGGGTTTTGAAACCATCGGACTGAATTTCAGAGAAGTGCACGAACAGGTCGCTGCCGTTCTCCTGCTCAATAAAGCCGAAGCCTTTCTGATCGGAGAACCATTTGACTGTTCCTTCTGGCAAGGTATTTCCTCCTCTCACCATTCCCGTGGCAAAAGCACTCGAACCTTGCCATAAGCAAACCGCCAAGTACTTCACACCAGATTACTGCCCCGCGCTTGTCCCGCGAGCTAGTTAACTATACTTCCGCGCGGGCAATAAGGCAAACAAAAATTCCTCAAGATGCCGCTCCACCAAAGAAACGTTTAATGTCGCGGCGCCCTCGTCCGCGTCGTTTTCTTCCGCCGCAACCTGATAATGATTAAACTCATGGCCAGAATTCCAAGGCAATCGATCGCCACGTCGCGCGGCGTGCCGTCGCGTCCCGCTATAAAGTGCTGATGGAATTCATCGCTGACGGCGAAGAGAAAAGCGGCGGCGGCGGCGATCATCAGCGCCCGGGCGAAGGCGACACCGTGCTGCCGAATGGCGTTCCAGAGCAGCAGGCAGAGTACTGCAAACTCCCCCACATGGGCCATCTTGCGCAGCACTATCTCCCAGGCGCCCAGGTTTAATGTCAGGCTCGGCTGATCGGAGAGATAAAAGATCAGCACAGCCCAGGCGAACACCGCCAGCCAGGGAAGAGCGGCGGTCTGAAAGGATGAACCGGGTGTTTGATTGGCTTTTTTCACAAGATCTTCCGGTTCAACTTCAGGCGCCGCCAGGTCCCGGCCGGGTTTCAGTCGGCACCGAGTCCCAGTCTTCCGCGTAGCCGCAGAGCCAGTTGAGAGCGTAATGTCGCTCGATGGCTATCGAAGTCATTTCGGAATAATCGCCTTCTTCCTGCCGACGCCGCTTGCGCGAACGCCAGTGCCATAGCTCGGCAAGATCACGAGCCGACTCGATCTCCGCCGGCGGCCTGAGCTTCGCCGTTTCAATGAAGTTCTCGACCGGCGTAAAGAGGTTCAGCGGCTTGATGGTTTCCTGGGCGGTGAACTGCCCGTCCCAGAGTGGCAGTTCGTCGAATCGGGAAAGCGACCAAAGAATCACGCCCAGAGCATTCGCCCGCCAGGCTACATCTATCAGCTCCTGCCGGCTCCATGAGCCCAGCCCTTTGCCGATCAGCAGCTTCTCGGAAGTCGACTGTGCGGCGATGAGACCTTCGTCCGCGATCCAGATACTGAGCTGGGTCGCCAGCTCCTCATGAACCACATGCATCTGGGGCGTTGCCGAGGCGGCGACGGATTCGAACTTGCCCCTCATCACCAGTGCCCCCAGGCAGAGGGCGCGGCGTGCGGCTTCTTCCTGACCCGGATGTTCCACTGACTAGATTTTGAGGAAGCGCCTCAGCGCCAGGCCACTACCAACGGAACCAAGCATGGTCCCGCCGACTATGACAGCCAGCACCAGCCAGAAGAGCGGCACCGCGTCGGCGTTGAAGGGCAGGAAAGGCATCTTGTTAACAACGCTCTCGATAATGAAGCGGTTGGTGACCAGAACCAGTATGGCCGCGCCAGCGGCTCCCATCATGCCGGTGAAAACGCCCTCCATGACGAATGGCCAGCGGATGAACCAGTTGGTCGCACCGACCAGTCGCATGATCTCGACCTCACGGCGTCGCGCAAAAATCGAGAGGCGGGTTGTATTGGAAATTAGAAGCACTGAAGCTACGGTGAGCAGGAACACGAAACCGGCGCCGCCGATCAGGAAGAGCGATGTTACCCTCAGCACCCGGTCAGAAGTCTCACCGCCGGACTTGACGCCGTCGTGGGTTCCCGGTGTGTTGTCGATGATGGGGTTCTCGTAGAAGCGGCTGGCGACTTCCCCGATTTGGTTGGGATCCTTTAGCGTCATCTCATAGGACGGCGGCAACGGATTGCCTGACAGCGCGTCCAGGACATCCTCGTGGCCCTCCAGGTTCTTGCGCAGGCGAGTCAGCGCTTCC
>JAENWV010000249.1 GCA_016650015.1 Thermoleophilia bacterium
ACGCCAGCGATGCGAGAGGCCTGTCCAAGGGAAGCTGGGCGCAGGCGGGAGAGCCGCTCTCGGGCCTCGTTAGTTATGCCTGTGAGCTCTACATAGGAAAAATTTTCGGGAATAGCCGTTTTTTCAAGGCGAAGCTGGCGATTTACCTGTTCAAGTTGCCGAAATATATAGCCCTCGTACTTGATTTCAATATCCGCGCGCTCGATCGTTTCCTTGTAGGAATGGGTGGTAGTATCGATGTTGAGGTGAGGAAGAAGGCCTGAAACAGTGAGCTCGGGTCTTTTCAGCAAACGGGCAGCGGACTGAACCTCGACAATGGGTGAGCTTCCGAGGCTCGACAGATAAGCGTTTGTGGCTTCATCCGGGCGTACACGATTCTCGTGAAGCAATTCGAGAAGCGCTGTCAGCTCCTGGCGGCGACCAAGAACCGCCTCCAGGTCTGTGTCTGATACCAGGCCGAGCCTGTTCCCAAACGGAGAAAGCCTGTCATGCGCGTTGTCATGGCGTAATAACAGCCTGTATTCAGCTCGAGACGTAAACATTCGATACGGCTCATCAACGCCCTTTGTCACCAGGTCATCAATCAGCACACCGATATAGGCATCGCTGCGTTTCAAAACGAGTTGCTCTTCTCCTTTGACCGCGAGGGAAGCGTTGATTCCCGCCATCAGCCCCTGTGCTGCCGCCTCTTCATAGCCACTGGTGCCGTTTATCTGTCCAGCAAGGAAAAGGCGGCTAACTGGCCTGGTTTCCAGCGTCAGCTTTAATTGGCTCGGTACGATGTAATCATATTCGACGGCGTAACCAGGCCGCATCAGCCGGGCTTCTTCGAGTCCTGGTGTGGTCCGAATAACTTTTTCCTGCACCCAGACCGGCATGCTGGTGGTCAGACCCTGGAGATAGAGTTCCCTGGTATGCCGTCCTTCAGGCTCAACGAATACCGGGTGTCGGGCGCGGTCAGGAAAATTCATTACCTTGCGATCAATAGAAGGACAATAACGGGGTCCCTTGCCGCTGATAGCGCCAGTTTTGATCGGAGACAGGTGGAGATATTTTCTGACCACATCATGGGTCTCCGCAGTGGTATATGTCAGATAACAGGGGATCTGCTCTTGAGCCTTAACCCGGGAAAAGGGAGAGAAGGAGGGGGGATCAGGGTCGCCGGGCTCAAGAGCCATCCTGGCCGGATTGATGGAGCGGGCATCGATTCTGGGGGGAGTTGCTGACTGGAAACGCCCAAGCTCGAGAGAGTTGGCCTCCAGGCTTTCAGAGAGGTCTCTGGCTGGCGGTTCCCCCATGCGACCCGCCGGAAACCGGAGATCCCCGACCACGATGTTTCCCCTGAGAAAGGTGCCGCAGGCAAGGACGACCGCCTTAGCGCCAATGTAGCTGCCATCGGTGAGCCTTACTCCGGCAATTGTTTCACGTGAAACATCGACGCTGGCTACAATCCCTTCCAGGATTTTCAGGTTTGGCTCTACCAGCAGAGCCTTTTTCATGTTGTCCTCATAGAGCTTCTTGTCCGCTTGTGCCCTCAAAGCCTGCACGGCAGGCCCTTTGCTGGTGTTAAGCATCTTCATCTGGATGAAGGAGCGGTCGGTGTTTCGCCCCTGCTCACCGCCGAGTGCGTCGATTTCGCGAGTCAACTGCCCCTTGCCCACACCGCCTATGGCCGGGTTGCAGGGCATGAGCGCGATCTTCTCCAGGTTGATAGTTAGTAAAAGTGTGTTACTACCCATTCGCGCACTCGCCAGTGCAGCCTCACAACCGGCATGGCCGCCACCGACGACGATGATGTCAAAGGAGTTGTCAGCGTTCACGAAGAACTCCTGCTAATGAAGGAAATATTCCCACTACGGCAGTCACCGGC
>JAENWV010000178.1 GCA_016650015.1 Thermoleophilia bacterium
GCCGTGAAAAGGCCGCGATTTTGATTAGGAGAAGGCGCGCAGATTCCATCAGGGCCAGAGGATAAGACATCCTCACAAACGGGCCGGATATATGACTGCAATCCAGACCCAGTCTGCCGGAACCTCTTGCATGAAGGGGGGGAGTCCATATATGAGTTTTGTAGATGGCTTACCGTCTAATCCCTTCTAGTCCCGTATAGTCCCTTCCCGTGCGGACTTTAGCAGCACCGTTTCCCTTCTAGTACCTACCTTTACCATTTAGTCCCAGGAATTTGGTTGGCAAAATGTTGGCAGGAATTACATTGATAAAGATGAATATAATTAACATAATGAAATGTTTGCTAACACAGCAGGCTGATGGCTCAATTCTTCATGATGCGTCCGCGCTCTTCCTAGATATGACCTTAAATTGCTTGGAGGCCAATCCAATCTTGAGAAGATTAGAGTCAAACGAAATAACATCAGCGAAGCTAGTTTTTGACGAGAGTGTTAAATCTGCAGATCCCTACAATAAACGTGAGGAAAATGCGAAAAGCGCGCGGCGATGTTCAGGTATTCGATCGGCAGCATAGTGGTATCGATCATTGTCGTATTATGATTTTGTTTCTGACGACATACTCTGGCCAGATTCCAGGGGGCGCGACTTGATTGTCTGGACAATCGGCCATTCCACTCATCCTGTTGAAGAATTCCTGGCGATGCTTGAGGCGCGCAAAGTGGGGCTCGTGGCTGACGTGCGCACCATAACCAGGTCGCGCCATGTCCCCCAGTTTAATCAGGAGGCGCTGGCTGCGAGTCTCGACGAGGCAGGGATAGAATACATTCACATGAAAAACCTCGGCGGCCTACGGCACCCGGCGAAAGACTCGCCCAACATCGGCTGGCGTAACGCGGGCTTTCGCGGCTATGCCGACTATATGCAGACTGAAGGATTCACCCGCGGAATGACCGAGCTGAAGTCGCTGGCAGTCGTAAAAACTACGGCGATAATGTGCGCCGAGGGGCTACCCTGGCGTTGCCACCGCTCGCTCATAGCCGACGCGCTATTAGTAGAGGGATTCAGCGTTAGGGAAATCATGCCTGATGGAAAGGACCGGCCGCATCCCCTGACCGAGTTTGTCCGGGTCAGTGGAAAGACCATAACTTATCCTGGGGAAAGCTGACGGCGGCATTTTCCAGACCGTGCGTGCCAAAGGTGGGAATCAGGGGGGTTAGCCCGACCTGATTTTGAGTTTTGTTGCTGGCGTACGAGCTAGTCCTCAATAGTCCCTGATTGTCGCTCTTAGCATGTTTTAATGGCTCGTGTTTACCCCTTAACCCCTTCCAGCACCAGCTAGCTCCATAAGGCCTTTTTAAATGGGCTTCCGGCTGATAGAGCTTGACGGTTAGAACCTGATCTTCACCCCCGATCACAACCTTTTTGTTAGCAAAATGTTAGCAATCAAGGCAATGTGGCGTGAGTCCGTAAGATACTCGGAATGCGAAACTACACTTGCTGCAACTAGGCACAAGATTTTGAATCTCTGAGATGAAGGCGGTGGCCATATACCTTGATCATAAGTAGCCGCTCACCGGTTAAATTGCTTGAGAGTCCTATCCTTTATTTCTTATTCCCTAATTTTCATTAAATTCGGTTGCGATAATACTTTCACCGGCTATAACTTTCTCTTCTATTTTTACCTTCGCTCTATAATAGTTTCGAAGTGTGGCCGGCCCAGCGGTGCCGGCAAGACGGCTATCAACAGGAAGAAGAACTGGGTAAGAAGGCGTTCCAGCACATGCCTTAAGAATAATATCTGTATTTGGCTCCGGTTTGGTGAAGCGGTTCCGCGGGAAGAAAGAATAGTCATATGGCAAACTTACCCGATACACCATTACTCGATGAACTGGAGCAGGGCCCCTGGCCCAGCTTTGTCGCAGACCTGAAGAGTCTGGCCGCATCCAAGGCAGCCGTGGGCCAGCTTCTGGGTCAACTTGAAAAATCCTACCGGGATCGCTGTAACTACTGGACTGGCACCGTCCTCAATTTAAGGGGTTACGGCGGCGGCGTCCTTGCCCGGTACTCCGATGTGCGCGGTGAGTTCCCCAAGGTGGCACAGTTTCACACCGTCCGGGTCATCGAGCCCTCCGGCTACGTCTATTCAACCGAAGCGCTCCGTGAACTCTGCGATATCAGCGAAAAGCACAGCGCCGGGATTCTACAGTTCCACGGCATGACCGGCGATGTGCTCATGCTTGGCTCCGACAATGAATCGACGCATGCCGCGGGCGAGGCGCTCATGTCGAAGGGCTGGGATATCGGTGGCTCCGGCGGCGCCATGCGCACGATCAGCTGCTGCATAGGACCGGCGCGGTGTGAGATGACTTGCTACGACACGCTCGGCCTCTCCAAATTCCTGACCGACACCTTCATCAGCGAGCTGCACCGCCCCGAATTCCCTTATAAATTCAAGTTCAAGCTCTCCGGCTGCGCCAACGACTGCGCCAGCTCCATGATGCGCTCGGACCTCCCGCTGATCGGCACCTGGCGCGACGACATCAAGGTGGATCAGGAAGCAGTGGCCCGATTCATCGAACAAAACGGCGAGGAATTCGTCATCGACAATGTCGTGACCCGCTGCCCCACCCGCTGCATAAGCCTCAGCGGGGGCAAGATCGACATCGACGACGACAACTGCGTCCACTGTATGCATTGCATCAACATCATGCACTCGGCCCTCAGGCCGGGAGACGACCGCGGGGTGACCATCCTCATCGGCGGCAAACGCTCACTAAAGATCGGTGATATGTTCAGTTCACTCCTCGTGCCCTTCATGAAGATGGACTCGTCCGAAGACTGGGATGCGCTCATCGCCCTCGTCCGGCGCATCTGGGATTTCTGGACCGAGCACGCGCTCGAGCACGAGCGGGTTGGCGAGTTCATCGACCGCATCAGCATGGCCTCTTTCCTGGACGGCGCCGGGCTTGAGCCCGATCCGCAGATGGTGAGACAGCCGCGCACCAACTCTTATATCAAGTTCGAGAAATACTCCACGCCCCGCATGTACGGCGAGCCGCAAAAGAAGCCAAACGTGGTCGACCGGGAGGTCATCGGTCCGGAAACAAGCACTTCCAAAGAGAGCGGTCTGGAAGACAGCGGCGCGGAGGGGGAGTTATAA
>JAENWV010000058.1 GCA_016650015.1 Thermoleophilia bacterium
CGGGCGTCCGCGGTTCAACCCCCGCGGAAAAAGAGGATTACCGGAAGGCGATCAACGAGCTGACCCGGCGGGCCGACCAGATCAACACCGAATTCCGCGCCCTGGTTGACCAGTACAACAACGGCCAGGCGAAAGCAGAGGAGTTAGCGGCCAAATCCGAGCAGAACTGGCGTGCTTACGAGGAGATGAGCACCCAGATCACCACGATGAAAGTCCCGAAGGAATTCCAGGTGGCCCACTTGCAGCTGATCTCGGGATTCAACAAGTGGCAGTCGACCTTCGAGGCCTACCGGAACGGCTTTAAAAATAACGACGCCAACGAGCTGGCCAAGGCCCGCGACTATGACAACCAGGCGGTCATCGAGGTCAACCAGGCGGTCAGCGAGATATCACAGGTAGAGTAGCCGCCGTCATAGATGGAGAGCTGAGCAGAGGAAAAAGAAAAGGCGGCCAAATGGCCGCCTTTTCTTAAGGGCGCTTGGTGCGGGTGGGATACGAGCCCAAATATGTAGAGGACAACGCCGGGTGTTCGCGGTTCTAGAAGTAACGATCCAGCAGGTTCTGGAGCATGGCAGCGTGGCGGGCTTCGTCGTGAGCCGCGGTGTCGAAGAAGGAGGCGACTTCCTTCTGGCCGTCCGCGTCGGCCACCTTCATGCCCTCGTGCTTGCCGTCAACGGCTTCTTTTTCACCGGCGAGCATCTTCTCGATCTCGCCTTTGAGGTCGCCGATCTTACCGGCCAGATACTTGAACCGGGAGCCGTGGCCAGCTTCATCCATGGCGATGCTGCGCAGCGTTTGCGCCACTTCGGTCCTGCCTTCATTGTCAGCCTTGAGGGCCATGGCCAGGTACTGGACTACCTCCCAGGTCTCGCCCTTGATCTCGCTGGTGATGCACTCTTCCGTGGTTGCTGTTGTTTCAGTCATTTTGCTACTCCCTTCCTATCTGCTTTTTGGTTTAATTTCCTTAAATACGGAAATGTTTCGTCGATCCCGAAACTGTCTGAACGCCATAAAATCAATGGCTGTATTATTGTTACCCGACAATACAGGACTATAAACATCCTCTATAGTCCCGTGTACGCGATTATTCGGCGCCGTATTTCGAAAATTACTTATCCCCGCCGTTTTCTGTTTTCAAACGGCGGTTCTGGGAGCTGTCCATCAGGGCGGCTTCGTTCCTGGCCAGACGGGCGAAATTCACCTTCGCGAACATTTGCGCCAGCGATTTCCCGATCTGTTCCAGTTCCAGGTGGATTGCGCAGTAATCCTCCCTTGGGCAGACGCCGGGCTCGATAAAGCATCTGTTCAGCAAAACCGGCCCCTCAACGGCTTCGATCACGTCGAGCAGCGAGATCTGCTCGGGAGCCCGGGCCAGTGAGATGCCGCCGCCGACACCGCGATGGGTAGTAACGATGTCCGCTTTCGCCAGCTTCTGGATGATCTTGGCCAGGAACACCTGGGGCAGGTGCTGGGCTAGCGCAATCTCCTGAATGCTGGCAAGCGGTGACGCGGCCAGATAAAGTACGGCCCGCATCGCATAGTCGGCTTGTCGAGTCAGTTGCATGGATTGAAAAAAATTGAAAGCGGACTAATTATACCCACTATTGGCGCAGGGTTAACAATAGGGTCATATACCAGCACAACCTGGCCGGTGGCCCCGGCATCGAGAAGATTACCGACGGTGGCGGGGACGAGCCCGGTTTTTAGCGACCGGTTTGAACCATGCCGGCAATATCTGCAGATCAGCTGAGATTCAGACGGTTTCTAATTCCCCAGTAATTTAACCACGGCGTCCTGGGCGGCGTTCAGCACCGGCGCCGGCAGGATGCCCAGCAGGAGGACTCCGGCCGCGGCGATTCCCAGGCCCAGGCTCAGGTCCCAGGACTTACCGTCCGTCTTCTCCTCAGTTTGCTCGGAGTCGCGCATATACATAAAGACGATCACTCGCAGATAGAAGAAGGCCGAGACCAGACTGAACAGGGCGCCGATCACCGCCAGCCAGGCGAAGCCCGCCTCGACCACTGCCGAGAAGAGGTAGAACTTGGCCAGGAAGCCCGCCGTCGGTGGTACTCCGGTCAGTGAAAGCATGAACAGGGTCATGACGCCGGCCGCCCAGGGGTGGCGCTTTCCCAGCCCCGCCAGATCGTCAAGACTGTCGTTGAATCTGGCGTTGTGGTTGGCCAGATGAACCAGTACCCCGAAGGCCCCCATGTTCATGAAGGTGTAGGCCGCCAGATAGAAGAGCACCGCCGCCATGCCGAGCGTGCGACCGCTGTCGCCGGTGGCGACAACCGCCAGCAGCAGGTAACCCACATGTCCGATGCTGGAAAAACCGAGCATCCGCTTGAGGTCCTTCTGCACCAGTGCCATGGTGGCGCCGACGATCATGGTGGCGATGGACAGGGCGATCATCAGCGGTACCCAGGTGTCGCTCTGGCTGCCCAGCATGATCGTGAAAAACTTGAGGATGGCGGCGAAAGCGGCGACTTTCGGACCCACGGATAGAAACGCCGCCGCCGGAGTCGGTGAGCCCTGGTAGACATCCGGCGCCCAGTTATGGAACGGCGCCGCGCTTATCTTGAAGGCGAAGCCGGCGAGTATAAACATGATGGCGATAACCAGCGGCCCCTCGGGTATCGGCCCGAGCCTGACGGCGTCGCCGATCTCCTGGTAATTGGTCGAGCCCGACAGGCCGTAAAGCAGAGCCATGCCCATCAGGATGAAATTGGAGGCGAAGGCGCCGGTGAGGAAGTACTTCATCCCCGCTTCGATTGATCTCTCCTGGTAGCGGAAGAAGCCGGCCAGCAGGTAGGACGAGAGCGCCATCAGTTCCAGCCCGACGAAGAAAGTGATCAGGTCGATGGCCTCGGCCATGACCATCATGCCGATCGTCGCGAAGAGGATCAGCGCATAGTAGTCTCCCAGCAGCCGCTTCTTCAGGAAAAGATGCTTCTCGGAAATCAGCATGGCCAGGGCCGCCACGACGAGCAGCAGGATCTTGAAGAAGACCGAGTACTTGTCGAGGGCGATGCCATGGCTGAAGGCGGTGAATTCCTCTCCCCGGGAGAACCAGGTGGAGAGCGCGGCCGTGATGCAGGCGAAGATGCCCAGCCAGCTCAGCCCGCGGCGTCCGTCGACGGGCAGCAGCGGGTCCACCAACAGAATCACCACCGCGGTAGCGATCAGCATAAGTTCCGGCATGATGGCGATGATGTCGTGGCTCATCTAGAACAGCCCTCCCAGCGAAGCGAAAATCCGTTCCACAGCGCTGCCGCCCTCGGCCATGTAGGGCGCCATCTTTTCCGTCAGCCGCGCGGCTGACGGCTGTATCAACTGCAGGAACGTGTTGGGGTAGACGCCCGCCCAGACCGCCAGGATCGCCAGCGGCGCCAGTGAGACGATCTCGCGCAGGGAGAGGTCCGGCAGCTTGTACCATTTCTCGTCGCGTAGCTTGGTGAACATCACCCGCTGGAACATCCAGAGCAGGTAGGCCGCCGCCAGGATGACGCCGATCGAGGCTATGGCCCCCAGCGGCTTGCTGTAGGTGAACAGGCCCACCAGGCTGAGGAACTCGCCGACGAAGCCGGAAAGACCCGGTAGTCCCAGCGAAGCCAGGGTGAAAAACAACAGGACGCCGGCCATGACCGGGAACGGTCCGGCCAGCCCGCCCATGTCGGCGATCTCGCGGGTATGCAACCGCTCGTAGAGGAAGCCCACCATCAGGAAAAGGGCGCCGGTGAGCAACCCGTGGCTGAACATGACCATGATGCCGCCCTCGATGCCCACCAGGTTGAGCGCGAAGATGCCCGCGGTGACAAAACCCATATGGCTGACGCTGGAATAAGCGACCAGTTTCTTCAGATCCTTCTGCACCAGCGACACCAGGGCGCCATAGATGATGGCGATCAGCGACAGCACCAGGATCCAGGGTGCGAGGGTGACCACCGCATCGGGGAAGAGCGGGATGCAGAGGCGCAACATTCCGTAGCCGCCGACCTTCAGCATCACGCCGGCGAGGATGACGCTGCCCGCCGTCGGCGCTTCCACGTGGGCGTCGGGCAGCCAGGTATGGAGCGGCCACATGGGCACCTTCACCGCAAAGGCGATGAAGAAAGCCAAGAAGGCCAGCATCTGCACCTGGTAGGAGAAGATGGATTTCTCCAGCAGGTCCATGTCGAACACCGGTGTTGCATAAGGATTGGCCCTCGCCAGGTAGGCGATGGCGACGATGGCGATCAGCATCAGCAGGCTGCCGGCGAAGGTGAAGAGGAAGAACTTGACGGCGGCGTAGATCCGCCGCGGCCCGCCCCAGATCCCGATGATGAAGTACATGGGGATCAGCATGATCTCCCAGAAGACATAGAACAGCAACAGGTCGCGGGCGCAGAAGACGCCGATCAGGCCGGTCTCCAGGAAGAGGAAGGCGACGAAGAACTGCATCTCGCGCTCCTTGATGTAGTTCCAGGACGCCGGGATGATGATCAGCGAAAGCAGCGCCGTCAGCATGATCAATAGCACGCTGATGCCGTCGACGCTCATGTGGTAACTGACGCCGAGGCTGCTGATCCAGGGCACCTTCTCGATGAACTGCATGTCGGCGGTATAGCGGTCGAAGTAGGCGATCAGCACCAGCGACAGGATGAAGTTGGCGGCGGTGGCCGCCAGGGCGACGCCCTTGTACGCCTTCGGCTTGCCGCGCATCAGCAGCATGACCAGCCCGGCGACCGCCGGCAGGAAGGTCAGCACCGTCAGTATGGGAAAACCTATCTGTTCCTGAAAATCGTACATAGCCTCAAATCGTCAAAATCAGGTAGGCGACCAGTAGCGCCAGAAAACCTAAAAACATGCTGAACAGGTATACCTGGGCCTTGCCGGACTGGGACGGCTTCAGCGCCATGCCGACGCCGTTGAAGAACCGGGCGGAGCCGTTGGCAAAACCGTCGATGATCCCCACGTCGACCCAGCGCCAGAGCCCGCGACCCAGCGCCCGGACCGGGTTGATGAAAACCGCGAAATAGAACTCGTCGATCCAGTACTTGTTGAGCGCCGCCCGGTAGAGAAAACCGGCGCGGGCGCCTGCCTTCGCCGGCAGGTCGGGACGCTTCACATAGAACAGCCAGGCCAGAAGGATGCCGCCGATGCCGATCAGCGCCGAGAGCGTCATCAGGCCGGCGTCTAACAGCCCGAAGTGCACCGGCTCGCCCATCACCGCTTCGAACACCGGCTCCAGGAAGTGGTCGATGTGGCCGCTCTCCGGTGGTAAGCCGAGCAGCAGGCCGATAATCGCTGAGGGCACCGCCAGAACAATCAGGGGAATCGTCATGCTCCGGGGTGACTCGTGGGCATGGGCGAAGGCCTTCTCGTCCCGCGGCTTGCCGTGGAAGGTCATGAAGATCAGGCGGAACATGTAGAACGCAGTCATGAAGGCGGCGACCAGCCCCACCAGCCAGAAGTACCAGAAGCCTTTGTGGAAGGCTCCCGCCAGGACGCTGTCCTTGCTGAAGAAGCCCGCCAGCCCCGGAAAGCCGGAGATGGCCAGCGCCCCGATGACGAAAGTCCAGTAGGTGATCTTCGTCTTGTTCTTCAGCCCGCCCATCTTGCGCATGTCCTGCTCGCCGCCCATCGCGTGGATCACCGAGCCGGAACCGAGGAAGAGCAGCCCCTTGAAGAAGCCGTGGGCCACCAGATGGAACATGCCCGCAGTCCAGGCTCCTACCCCCAAGGCTACGAACATGTAGCCGAGCTGGCTGACCGTGGAATAGGCGAGCACCTTCTTGATGTCGTTCTGCACCAGCCCGATGGAGGCGGCGAAGATCGCCGTGAACGCCCCTACCAGCGCCACCACGAACATGGCGTTCGGCGAGTGGGAGAAGATCGGGCTGGAGCGGGCCACCATGTAGACGCCGGCGTTGACCATGGTGGCGGCGTGGATTAGCGAGCTGACCGGTGTGGGGCCCTCCATGGCGTCCGGCAGCCAGACGTGCAGCGGGAACTGGGCGCTCTTGCCCATGGCCCCCATGAACAGGAGCAGACAGATGGCGGTCATGGTGCCGGTGCCGATCGACCCCAATGAGCTGAAGACGCCGCTGTAGCTCAGCGTGCCCACGGTGACGAAGATCAGCATGATGCCCAGCCCGAAGCCGAAGTCGCCGACCCGGTTGACCAGGAACGCCTTGGTGCCGGCGTTGGCGGCGCTCTGCTTTGTGTACCAGAAAGAGATCAGCAGGTAGGAGCAGAGGCCCACCGCTTCCCAGAAGACGTAGAGCATGAGGAAGTTGTTGCCCAGCACCAGCATGAACATGGAGAACATGAACAGGTTGAGGTAGGCAAAGAAGCGGTAGTAGCCGCCGTCGCCCTTCATATAGCCGATGGAATAGACGTGCACCATGAAGCCGACGGTGGACACCACCAGCAGCATGATCGCCGTCAGCTGGTCGACCAGGAAGCCGATTTCCACCTTGAAGCTGCCGGCGGCGATCCAGGAGTAGACCTGCCAGTGCAGCTCCTCGCCGCGCTCCACCTGGACGATCAGGTAGACCGAAAGCAGCCAGGAGACCGCGACCGCGGCCACCGAAAGGTAGTGGCTCTTCTCCTTGAAATACCGTTTGCCGAACAGCCCCGTGATGATGAACGAGGCCAGCGGCAACAGCGGTATGAGCAGGACTGCTGTTTTCATCTATCCCTTCATCTCGTCGAAGTCGCCGATGGAAAGCCGTTCCTTCAGCCGGTACATGGCGATGGCTATGGCCAGGCCGATGGCGGCTTCCGCCGCCGCCAGGGCGAAGACGAAGAAGACAAAGACCTCGCCGCGGCCGGCGCCCGTTGGTGAATAGTTGGAAAAGGCCACCAGGGCGATATTGATGGCGTTTAGCATCAGCTCAACACACATGACGATCAGGATGATATTACGCCGCGCCAGGACTCCCCAGGAGCCGATGAAAAAGAGCGCAATCGAGAGGGCCAGGTATTGTTGCAGAGGCGTCATTACTTTTTCTCCTTCATTGCCAGGATCACGGCGCCGATCATGGCCACCAGCAGCGCCAGGGAGACCAGCTCGAAGGGGAAAGCATATTCGTTGAAAAGCAGCGACGCGATCGCATCATCCGAAGGGTTTTGGGCATCCTTGGTGGCGTTATAGGTGGCCGTGGCCATGACCACCATCAGGGCGATTCCGGCAACCGCGCAGATCGGCACGGCAACCCAGGCCTGTTTGTGGAAGAAAAGTCTCAGGTCGCCGGCGCGGTGTCCGGTGAGCATGATGGCAAAGATGACGAGGACCGAGATGGCGCCCACATAGATCAGGACCTGCGCGGCCGCGACCAGCTCGGCATGCAGCAGAATGAAGATGCCGGCAACGCCGAGGAAACAGCCGATCATCGACAGGGCGCTGTAGATCAGGTTTCTGAAAAGGACGACGCAGAAAGCCGAAGCCAGAATTAGTATCGATAACAATATGAAAGCTGTCTGCTGGAATTCCGGCATCAGTCCTTCACCTCGGCTATTACTGTGTCCACGGTTGCTTCCGTCGCGGCTTCCTCCGCGTTCACTGCCCCGGCCGGGGTTATCTTTGCCGGTTTTGCCGTCCGGTCCCGCTCGCCCCAGCCGCCCGGGTCAAGGTCGGCGCCGCGGGCCCGCTCGAGAAGGTTGCAATGCAGGTCGCCATGCTCGTGGGACGCCAGTTCGAAGGTTGGGGTAGTCGCCAGGGCGTCCTGCGGGCAGACTTCCACGCAGTCGGCGCAGAAGATACAGCGCGATGTGTCGAGATGCCAGTTGGTAAGCTCCCTTTCCCGGAGGAAGAGGGCTCCGGTCGGGCAGATATTGGCGCAGCGGCCGCAGGAAACACAGTCGGTGTCGTTCAGGGAACTGTCGAAAGCGGGGGTGGCGATGGTATCTGCTCCCCGATACGCGAGTTCGTAGACGCCGGAACCGGTTATATATTTGCAGACCCGGACGCAGCGCCCGCAGCTGATGCAACGGTTGGGATCACGCTGGACGAAGGAATGCGTGGTGTCACGCCCGTAAATGTGTTGTTCGCCGGTGAAGCGGTTGCCGTTCTCCCGGTCGAGGCCATGGTTGATGCTGTAGCGGCGCAGCTTGCAGGTTTCAACGCCTTCGCAGATACACTGGAGGCAGCGGCGGCCCTCGGCCTTTGCCGCCTGCTCGGGAAAACCCTGCTCTACCTCGCGGAAGTTGTCCTTGCGTTCCGCCGCCGCCACGTTGTTAACTAGCTGGCGCTCCATTTTCTCCGGGCGCCAGGCGGGGATGGCGATCATCGGCGGCCTTTCGTACTCGGGAAGGCCGGCCTTGTATTCAGCCAGGTCTCCGCCTCGCAGAAACACGTCCATCGAACTGGCGGCCTTCTTGCCGGCATTGATGGCCTGCACTACCGTGGCCGCGCCGGTGACCGCGTCGCCGCCGGCGAAGACTTCGGGCCGGCCGGTCTGGAAAGTCTCCGGGTTGACCTCTATGGTCTGCCGGCGGCTGCAACTGACGCCGGTATTCTCTTCCAGGAATCCACATTCTTCGCCGCCGTCGGCCGGTGTATAGTTCAGCTTCGGCTTCTGGCCGATGGCGGGGATTATCGTGTCCAGTTCCATCAGGTATTCCGAGCCGGGCACCGGCTCCGGCCGGCGGCGTCCGCTCTCGTCGGGTTCGCCCAGCTCCATCTTCTGCAGGACGAGGCCCTTGACCCGGCTGTTCTCGGCCGCTACCTTCACCGGGGCGGCCAGGAAGAGAAAATTCACGCCTTCTTCCCGGGCGTCGCGAACCTCGATCTCATGGGCGGGCATCTCCTTCTCGGTGCGGCGGTAGATGACCGTGACCTCTTTGGCGCCCTGGCGGATCGATACGCGCGCCGCGTCCATGGCGGAGAAACCGCCGCCGATGACGGCGACCCGGTCGCGTATGTCAGGCGGGTTGCCCAGGGCCACTTCGCGCAGGTAATCAACCACGGGGATGACCCCCGGCGTATCCTCGTTTTCGACGCGCATCGGCATGGATTCGTGGGCGCCGATTCCCAGGTAGATGGCATCGTAGCCTTGTTCCCCAAGGAGACCGTCGATGCTGCAGTCAGGTCCCAGGCATTGATTCGTCTTCAGTACCACGCCCATGTCCCAGAGGGGCTCAAGTTCGGCGTC
>JAENWV010000078.1 GCA_016650015.1 Thermoleophilia bacterium
CGATGACGAGACGGCGGGCTGGCTGCACGTGCAAGAAGTGCAGATCAGCCTCGACGGAATGGAGGATGCCCATGATTACATTCGCGGCCAGGGAACCTTCCAGCGCTCGGTGGCCGCGATACGGCGCCTGACCGCGGCGGGCAAACAGGTGTCGGTAGCGACGATGGTCCATAGCCGCAACCTGGCTGATTTCAATTCACTGGCGGGATTGATCCGGGAGCTCGGCGTCCGCGAATGGGCGGTTGACCTGCCTTCGGCGGCCGGTCGACTGGAGCATGAAACCGGGCTGATGGTCGACCCGCGCACGGCAGGCCCTTTCCTGAACTATTCCTTTGGCGGCGCTATCCACGAGCCGATTCCCGGCTACGCCTGTGGGGCGCACCTGATGGCGGTGATGGCGAACGGCGACGCCGCCCGTTGCGGTTTCTATGCCGGAGAGCCGGTGGGCACGATTTCAGAGGGATTGGCGGCCTGCTGGCAAAAAGTAAGGAAGCTGCCACTCTCCGAACTGGAATGCGACTGCGAATTTCTGGAAGATTGCCGAGGAGGGTGCAGATTTCGGGCGAGTGGGTATAATAAGCCTGAGAGCGCAGACCTGTGCCAATGCTACAGGTATGGCGTAATCAAGTAATGTTGGTAGAGAAACCAGCAGGAAACCGAAGGTTTTCAAGGAGGTGTTGTCTGTGACGATCAGGAAATCGGGCAAGAGGAGCTCCAGTACCTGCAAGTGCAGCTCTTCCTGCTAGAAATAGTTGCATATGATGTACGAAAAACTCCTCCGAACGGAGGAGTTTTTCGTTGTTTCTTTATAGAAAGCTGCTTCCCGGACCAGCCGGGGCAGAATTTTTCTTAGGCCTCTACCATCTTTATGGCTTCAGTCGGACATGACTCCTCGCAGGTGGCGCATCCGTCACAAGTTGCCGGGTTCGCCAGGGTCGCAATGTCCTCGGAATCGAGTTCGAGACATTCGTTGGGGCATTCGTCCACGCAAATACCACAGCCCGTACATTCCTCTGGATCAATCTTGGGTTTTTCGGCCAATCTAATTCACCACCCTTCCGGGAGAATAATGCTGGGGAAGTCTTTCTAGCGGTCAGTGACCACAGCCGCAGTCTGAGCCGTGGCTGTGCTCGTCCGGAGCTGCGCCGGATTCACGTCCCATGACGGCGGCGGAAATTATTTCATTGACGCTGTCCATGAGCTGGTTAAAGCTGGTCTGGGCGGTCGCAAAATTCTGAATGCTGGGAATATCGCGGATCTTGCCCTGCATCTCCTGCAGCTCTTCCATCTGCTCCGGCGGGAGCTGGAGCCCCGAGCTTGCCGCCCGCTGCACCATTTCCTGCTTCTCGGAAAACTTCTGCAACGCTTCGGAAGCCGTCTCGTCATTGTCGACGCGCTCGGCTGCCTCGCGTAAAACCCCCAGCTCTTCGCAATCAGAAATCGCGGCGGCGAGCTCCTCTGCCTTGGTCAATATGATAGACATAATTTAACTCCAATCGGTTTGGGTAAAGCCTTCATCACCTAGGCTAGCGAAATATGGCGGGCATTTGCAAATTGTTGCGGGGCTGACTGATGGCTGCTTCTGGAGCTCGACGCCTGTCGAGCGGGCATCGGGTTCCCTTTACAGCCAGCTGAAAAGCAGCCGGGCGGCGATTCCCAGGACGGTGAAAAAACATCCTGTGTCCGGTCGAGACGCTGATGGCCCCTTTCGCGGAACTCGGCATAGCCGGCTACATCGCCGTGGTTCACCCAGAAGCCTTCGCAAGCGTCGCAGATAAGCAGCTGGATGTTGGCGGGAATGTTCGGGTCACTGAATGCTCGCAGCGGTTCACGGCAACGGGGGCAGATGGGCTTTTCATTCGATCCCCGGGGAAAGCGCAGGCTCGCCTTGTCCACCTTGTCGAGCGAGCGGGCATCGCTTTCGTCCACCTGGAAGAACTCGAACCTGTCGAACCAGACGCCGCCGCAGTGATCACACTGGTCCAGCATTACCGCCGCGCCCTGTCGGCTGTGGGCCTGGACCGGCCGGAGAGCGCCGTCGTCGTTGGGGCATTGAGGTGATCGGGCTGCTGCCGGCATCCGCCTGACCTAATCCGAAGCCGGGGTGACTTTTCGGATCAGATAATAGCAGAGCACAAGCACGAAGATAATACCCACGTGAATCCCCAACTCGCTGATGTTTTCGTTGAATGAACGCTCACCGGAGCCCAGCGACATCTGCGCGTCTATATAAAGCATGCGCCGGAGACTGGAGATGATGCCCATAAAGAGGAACGGCGACAGGGAGAACTTTTCGCGCCGCAGGTAGCGGATGATGGTCCAGAGGAGCTCGGCGATGATCAAAACGAAGAGAACATCGTTGATGACCAGAAGAATCGCGGCCACGCTGATGTCGGTCAGGTTTTTGGCCGCAAAGTAGAACATGAAAAAGGCCGCCACTACCAGGAAGGCAGCCACGATCACGTGTACCGCGTCGTCGGCGAAGATCAATACGCCGCGAGCCCTGTCGACCCAGGGCGGTGTAGCGCGCTTGGGTTTATCGATATCCATGCGAACTAATTCGTTTCCCCGCCCGGCTTACCTGCTCGCAGGAAACGCGAGCTATCCATCCGGCTTACCTGCTCGCAGGAAACGCGAGCTAGCCTTATAAGTATAGTGCGTTGGATCAGTTTGCCTGTTGATGATCCTGCCTGCCAGTTTATCCGCATAATTGTCAGGGGATAACCGCAAACAACATGACTGGAGCCTGAGATGGGGTCAGCTGCTTGAACACACCCGGTAAATGGCGAAACATCACGGTGATCGTGCTGATCGTACTCGGCTGCCTGGTCGCCACGGTTTCGGTCGCCATGATCTGGCTCAACCAGGTTGTCCTCGATTCAGACACGTATGTCGCCACCGTCGCACCTCTCAGTGAAGATCCCGCGATCAAGGACGCCGTGGCCAACGCGGTGACCGACGAACTGTTCAGGAGGTCCCAGGCCGATCAGCTGGCCCGCGAGGCGCTACCGGAAAAGGCCGACTTTCTGGTAAGTCCGATAATCAGTGCGACCGAGGGATTCGTCTATGAGCAGGTACACAAATTGCTCGACTCCGCCGAGTTCAGCCGGGTCTGGCAGGACGCCAACCGGAATGGCCATAAAGTTGTAGCGCAGGTCCTGCTGGGAGAAAAAGGGGCGGTTAACGCCCAGGAAGGTAGGATCAGCCTGGACCTGAGCGGACTCTTTGAAATCGTCAAGGCCAGGCTCGCCGAAAAAGGCGTGGCCATCTTTGAAAATGTCACCCTGGAAAACACCGGCGCCCAGCTGACGATTTTTGAATACGAGAACATTGCCAGCATCCAGGAGGCCGTCAGTGTGCTGAATCATCTGGCGTTCTGGCTGCCCGTCATAGCACTGGTGCTCTGGGGCGCCGCGGTCTGGTTTTCGCCAAACCGCATGACGGCCCTCTTCCGCATCGGGCTGGGCCTGGCTGCCGGGATGGTGCTGCTGCTGGTGGGAGTGACTGTCAGCCGTGGCTATTACCTGGACGCGATCTCATCTTCCAAAACGATTGATGTGCCGGCGGCGACATCCTTCTTCGATATCATCATCGGCTCCCTGAAGGGCGCCATCAGACAGGAATTTGTCATCGGTCTGGTCGTGGCCGCCATCGGCTTCACGTTCAGCCCTTACCCCTCTGCCGTGACATTAAGGTCGGCGATCCGCACATTTTACAAGGAAGCCGTGGACGCCGGGGAGAAAATCGACCTGGGACCGACGGGAACCTGGATCACCCGGCAAAAGTCGGGGCTGCGCATCGGTGGCATTGTCCTTGCCCTGGTTATTCTGGTGAGTATGGACCAGCCGTCTTTATCCCGGGCCTTTCTTGTCGCCATGATCCTGGCCCTCTATCTGGGAGTGCTGGAATTCCTCAGTCGCAAGGCCGTGTGAACGAAATCACCGCCACGGGCCACGGCAGATCCGGAAAGGGATGGTAGTATTGCCTGAATCAGAACCGGAAAAGTCCCTGTTGGACAGCAAGCTGCGCAAGCCGGTGATGGCGGCGGGTTCTGCCATTTATCTTTTGCTGGGAACGGGCGTCGTGGTCGCTTCTCTCGGCGTCATCGGCAGCCGCTACCTGGAACGAAGGGATCGCCGGATCGGGGAAAGACAGGCGCGTAAAGATGTAGCCAGCCAGGACGACAGGTAGAAGAAGCAGGTAATTAATCGAGCCCCGGGCGATGGCCGCCAATATGTCCGGCGGCATGAGCATGATGGGCTGTGGCACGATGATGAAGGCGGTGCTACGCGGTATTCGAACGCTGATCTTTACATTCTCAACCGGCTGGCAATAGCTGAAAAAGAGATTTGTTTATGAGGAAGAAGCTGGATAGGTTTAATTTTTCAAACACCTGGTCAAATGTTCCAGGTGAAGCTTCTTTCATCTATCCCGCCAACCTGATGAATCTTTAGCGTCATCGTTCCAGGTTTCGGGGAAACGGGGTCGAATTTCAAAACTCCTCTCCGGTGATGCCCGCCCGGAGGATCACCGTCCCAGGCTACCGGCTTATACTCTTTGCCATCTGCCACCAGAACTATAACCTGTGTCAAATCTTCTCCCAGGTCGCCCATATGGGTATTGAGCGCTATCTGGAAATCCCAGGTAGTGGCAGAATCAGAGATGTCCTGCGGGGTAACCGTAATACTCACAGGCCCATCCTGATTTGTTTGGGACTGTAGCTCCGCAGCGCCGGAGTCAGTGACGGCTGACTGATCGCTGCCAGAGCACGATATAACTAACAAGGAAACGACCGCGATAGCAACAACCGAGAGCGCTACAGTGGAGTGTCTGGCGGTACTGCGAAGCTTGAATATCCGGCTGGCAATAAATATGATGCCAATCGCGTTAAAGGACAAACCAACCCAGTAAAGAGAGGTCTGGTATTGGCCTATGGTGCTGATGATTCCCGAAGCCCCGATCACCGGCAAGATGCTTGCCAGATGATGAACGCAGCAGGAGACCATGGATGTGGTCGAGGTGGTTCCCGAAACAAGAATAATTTTTCCGGAAGAACTCTTGCCCTTGATGGAGTTTCTCAGATAAATGAAAAGACCTATCTGGGCGCCAAACCCCAGAGCCAGGCTGATAATGTAGAACTTGTAAAGAGCGAACTGCTCGAAGGCGTATTCCGAATTGGCAAGAAGGGTCAGTATCGTGAGATATATGGCTATCTGGCCCCCGGCAACGGCCAGAGTGGCTGACGCCGATTTGAATAATACTTTCTTAGTATTCATAGTATTAAAATATACCCTCAACCCGGCTTAATAACCAAAGGAGCCTTGGCCTTCTTTAATATGGAACACAAAATTACACCCATTGGACTTATTCGTTCTCCTTTTAAAAACAAGGAAGAATGCCCAATACAAAGCGTTTATTCCTCGAAGGCAAGAGGATCTATAACGCTTTACCGGAAATACGAGAATGGTTTAAAAGACATTGAGACGTTCTCGCACATCTATGTGCTCTATCTTTTTGACCGAGCTGGAAAAGTAAAGCTGGTACGCCCAACCTTCCTTGACGATGAACCGCATGGAATTTTCGCGTCAAGGCATCCGTGCCGGCCGAACGGCATCGGTATTTCCATAGTTAAGCTACTTCGGCGCGACGGACATGTCCTGGAAATAGAGGGCGTTGATGTTTTAGATCGAACACCACTGGTTGATATAAAGCCATACGTCCCAAGATTCGATGTCATCGAATCAGCATCAGAAGGCTGGGTGGCGGATATGAACTTGCGTTCGAAACCAAAGGGCAGAGAGTAGCCCGGAACATACAGGGAACTGGCGGAGGCGGTTAACGGTGTTCGAACTCCGAGCTGGGTATTTTGAGCAGTTTGGAAAGAGTCATAAAGCGGGTTTCAGTTAAAATACAGCCACTGCGATTGAGCTCAGCTGCGCCCTATGAAGCGCAGCGGACTAGCGGTCAGGCACAACGCCTTGTTAGCAGACCTGCTGACATCGAAAACTCTCTTTCAGGTTTTATAATTGTACGCGTTTCAGCCTGAGCGAATTGCTGATCACGGAAACTGAGCTGAAGCTCATTGCCGCGGCAGCGATAATTGGTGATAACAGTATTCCGAAGAACGGATACAACAAGCCGGCGGCAATCGGCACACCTGCCGAGTTATAAATAAAGGCAAAGAACAGGTTCTGTCTGATATTACGCATGGTGGCCCGGCTTAATCGCCTGGCCCTGACAATACCCCGCAAATCGCCTTTGACTAAAGTAACGCCGGCACTTTCCATTGCCACATCGGTACCGGTTCCCATTGCTATACCAACTTGAGCCTGTGCCAGTGCCGGGGCATCGTTAATACCATCGCCCGCCATGGCAACAGTGCGGCCATCCACCTGAAGCTGCTTAACAACTTCGCCTTTTTGTTCAGGCAGCACTTCGGCATGTACCTGGTCAATCCCCAGTTCACTGGCAACGGCTTTTGCGGTGACATAACTATCACCTGTAAGCATCACAATCCTGATACCTTCGTCATGCAAATCGCGGATGGCTTCCGGTGTCGAATCCTTGATGGGATCAGCGACACCAATCAAACCCGCCGCTTTGCCATCAATGGCAATCAGCATAACCGAATTACCTTTGGCGCGTTGTTCGTTAGCCTGTTGCGGCAGGTCGCCCGCGTCGACACTCAGGCTTTCCAGCAGTTTTATGTTACCTACTGCCACTATATGCCCTTCAACCTCACCCGTGACGCCTAGTCCGGTAACAGACTGGAAGTTGTTGGTCTTGACCAGCCCAATTCCCTTTACCTCCGCGCCGGAGACGATAGCTTCCGCCAAAGGGTGTTCGCTGGCGCGTTCGAGGCTGGCGGCTAAACGTAGTACCTCATCCTCGGTAAACCCTTCTTCCACCTGCACTGCAACCAGTTTTGGCTTGCCTTCGGTCAGCGTTCCGGTCTTGTCCACGACCAGGGTATCGACTTTTTCCATGACCTCCAGTGCTTCGGCGTTTTTTATTAGAACCCCGGCCATGGCGCCGCGCCCCGTTCCCACCATGATGGAAATAGGCGTGGCAAGTCCCAGCGCACATGGACAGGCAATGATAAGCACAGCCACGGCATTGACAACCGCATGTGCCAGGCGCGGCTCGGGGCCCCAC
>JAENWV010000153.1 GCA_016650015.1 Thermoleophilia bacterium
ATCCGAGGCGGACCGGGCTCCGACGATGGCAACTCGGGGACGCTTCATGAGCGCGGCCAGTCTGTCCAGCGACGCATTCCCATAGCCGGAGTTTGCCGCATTTCCCGGTCGCCCGCTTGCCGCGTCCTCAGGTAGTCCGTTCGCCGCATCCCCCGGTCGTCCGCTTGCCGCTTGCGCCGATGGCTCTTTCAGGAATATCGCGGCGGGCGGGTCATGGATCTGGGCCAGGCAGGCTGGATAGCCTGCCTGGCCCAGGCCGACCATGGCGACCTGCTTTCTTTCCAGTTCCTCCAGTACATTTGCAGCGGAGAAGCTTTTTCGGAAAGCTGTCAGCCGGTGCAATTCGCGTTGCGGCAGCTTCATCAGGGCGGCGAGCAGATCGTCGGGACAGTTCCAGAGCTCAGAGGGGGTCATCTTCCCGGTGGGAACCCGCAGCGGCCAGCCGTATTCCGCGAGTAAGCAGGACAAGGCGAGGGCGGCGCCGCTGACTGTCACTGCTGATTTTTGTTTAGAGTCCATTCCACCCCTTCCGGTCGATGCTGCGGTAGCTGATGGCTTCGGCCAGGTGGGCCGGGCCGATTTCACCGGCGCCGTCCAGGTCGGCGATGGTTCGCGACACTTTGAGGATGCGGTGATGGGCGCGGGCACTCAGTCCCAGGCGGTCGATGGCGCCGGCCAGTAGCTGATCGGCAGCCGGGTCCAGCCGGCAGATTCTCTCCACCTGCCGGGAATTCAGCTGCGCGTTGCAGAAGACGCCGCCGCCGCCGGAATCTTCAGCCAATCGTTTCAATTGCCTTTCACGAGCCATTGCCACCCGTGCCGCCACCGCCGCCGAAGATTCCCGCTTCCGCGCCGACAGCAGATCCTTCTTGCTGAGCCCCGGCACTTCCACCGCGACATCGATCCTGTCCATCAGGGGACCGCTGACCCTGCCGCGATAGGACGACACCCGGTGTGGCAGGCAGACGCATTGCTGGCGTGAATCGCCCAGATACCCGCATGGGCACGGGTTCATGGCGGCGACCAGCATGAAGCTGGCCGGGAAGGTGACCCGGGCGAGAGCCCGGGAAATGGCGACCAGGCCATCCTCCATCGGCTGCCTGAGGGTCTCCAGCGCCACCCGTGAGAACTCGGGAAGCTCATCGAGAAACAGCACTCCCAGGTGGGAGAGGCTGACCTCGCCGGGCCGCGGCGTTCCCCCGCCCCCGGCCAGTCCCACATGAGATATGGAATGATGCGGCGAGCGAAAGGGACGGCCGGGGATCAGCGGGCGGCCTTCAGCCAGCAGACCGGCGACGCTGTAAATGCGGGTTACCTCGATGGCCTCGCGGATGTCGAGCGGTGGCAGAATCGACGGCAGCCGGCGGGCCAGCATGGTCTTGCCCGAACCCGGCGGCCCGATCATCAGCAGATTGTGACCGCCGGCGGCGCAAACCTCGAGCGCCCTTCGCGCGTGCTCCTGTCCCTTGACGTCGGCCAGATCAAGGCTGAAGCTGTTGCTCCGGGCAAGCAGGCCGGCGGAGTCAGTGCGAGTCGGCGGGATCGCCAGCTTCCCTTCCAGGAACTCGACCGCCTGTTTGAGGTTTTCCACCGGGATGACCTCGACGCCCTCGACCAGCGCCGCCTCGGCCGCGTTCGCTGCTGGCAGCAAGACGCCCCGATGGCCGATGCGCCGGGCGCCCTCGGCGATAGAGAGAGCGCCGTTGATTTTCCGTACCGTACCGTCGAGGGATAGTTCGCCAACCGCGCTATACGCGACGGCGCCATCGATCTTGAGCTGCTCCGAGGCGGCCAGCAGTGACAGGGCGATGGGCAGATCGAAGGACGGTCCCGCCTTGCGCACATCCGCCGGAGCAAGATTGACGGTTATGCGGCGAAGAGGGAAATCGAAGCCGGAATTGGCCATGCCGGCCCGGACCCGCTCTTTTGATTCGCGGACGGCGGCATCCGGCAGACCGACGATATTGAAGGCCGGCAGGCCCCAGCCCAGGTCGGTCTCGACCTCGATCGGTGTGGCTTCCATGCCGATGACCGCATGGCTGTGCAAACTGGCAAGCATCTGCATCACTCCTTTGGGGGAGGATGCTTCCGCGATGGGGCCGGTCAGCGTGGGGTGGTCAGATTATCAGAAGTATTCGAGCTTGGCAAAGAATCCATCGGGAAAGATGTTCCCTCCCGAAGCGTGTTACCGGAACGCGTCTTTCATGTGCTCGATGCCCGCGAACGACTCATCTCTGGCGGATTCGTCGCCCGAGCCGCCGGCGTTTCTACCCATCACTTCAGACCCAGGAGGGCGATCAGGGAAATTAGCGCCGTCCTCGCGCTCCGACATCATCACCGAAATCACGTCGAAGCGAAACTCGCAGGCGCTCAGTTGGCGATCACCCTGATTGACCGCCAGCCACATCTGGGCCAGACGGCGGATCTGGTTCTGTTTGCGCAGGCCAACCGCCTCGAAGGGGTCACCGCAGCGGCGGCTCAGGCGGGTTTTGACTTCGATGAAAGCGATGACCAGACCTCGCCTGGCAATGATGTCTATCTCACCGTAACGGCTGCGAAAGTTGGTCTGGATGATGGTATATCCGTGAAACTCCAGGAAACGGCGGGCCAGCGCCTCACCGGCCCGGCCACGGCGACAGCGGGGGTCGTTCCGGGAGCGCTCCAGCTCCGACTTCGGCGTCCCGCCTCACCCGTTCCCAGGATCGAGCACGATGAACGCGTCAGTTTCCAGTTTTGCCGTCGCTGTGTTTTCTGAAGCTTCGCCGATATCCGGCAGGCTGACAATGAATGAACGCCGGTGCAGTGATGTGTAACCATGCCGGGCGATGGCCTCCCGGTGGGCCAGCGAACCGTAGCCGACGTGCCCGTCGAATCCATATAACGGGTAGCGCTCGTGAAGTTTCTGCATCAGCCGGTCACGGGTCACCTTCGCGATGATCGAGGCGGCCGCCACACAGGCGCTCTTGGCGTCACCCTTGATGATCGACTGGTGGGGAACGCCGCAATCCGGCAGCTTCTGCCGCCCGTCGACCAGCGCCAGCCCCGGGTACGGCGAAAGCGCTTCCAGGCTGCGGCCGAGCACCCGCAGGTTCGTCTTCTGCAGGCCTTGCTCGTCGATGGTCCGGTTGCCGCAACTGATAATTGAAAAGCGGGAGGAATGACGGATGATCAGCGGGAACAGCCGCTCCCGCGCTTTCGCGGTCAATTTCTTGGAGTCTCCCAGGCCGCTGAGCAGCGGCGCCAGTTGATCGATTGCCATCCGTGAATAATCGAACACCACCGCGGCGGCGACGATCGGCCCGGCCAGGCAGCCCCGGCCGACTTCGTCGGCACCCGCCATTTCCCGCGCACCGCAAAAGTCGAGGTCAAACTCGAACAGGGCACTGGCGGCGACTGTGGCAGTAGTGACCACGTTCTGCCCCTAATTCAACATGCCCAGGCGCCCGGGCGGCCAGTAAGTGAAGAAGGCCTTGCCGATGATATCATCCACCGGCAGCCAGGGAGACGTCCAGAATCGGCTGTCCTTGCTGTCGCCGCGGTTGTCGCCCATGACGAAAACGTTGCCTTCGGGAACGGTCTGTTCGGTGAAGGGCTGCACTCTGATGGAAACCGGATTAGTGTAATTCTCGACCTGCAGCTCGCCGTTTATGACCACGGCGCCGCGTGGAGTAACCTCTACCCGGTCTCCCGCCACCGCGATAACCCGCTTGACGTAATCCACATCGGGTTCCATGGGAGCCTTGAAGACGATGACATCGCCGTGCTTGAGCTCTCCGTAGCGATAGGCGAGACGATTGACGAGGATCCGGTCACCGATATTGATGGTGGGTACCATCGACTCCGATGGGATCTGAAATGGTTTTACAAGATAGGCCTGGAGAACCCAGGCAACGATGATCGCCCCGAAGAATATCCCGATTACTTCGAAAAAACTGCGGACAGTACTACGAGGCATCGGTGGAACCGTAAAC
>JAENWV010000063.1 GCA_016650015.1 Thermoleophilia bacterium
TAAGTGACCTCGGCATACGTCCCCAGGAACAGGACTATGCGGGAAAAGAGGCGCAGGAAGTCGCCGCTGACAACGTCAGAGGGATAAATCGAGGGATAGAACAGAAAGTTCACCTGGGTAAAGAAAGCGGCCACGAATGAACCCGATAACCAGCCCCAGAAAGGCCGCCGCTCGCGATGGTAGAGCACCAGGTAACCAGTGCCGGCAACCAGGAAGCAGGCACTGATGACAGCCTGGTAGGCCCCGCTCAGGGTCGTGATGTCGCCGAGAATTTCTGGTGGCCGTCCCTCCCGTACCAGGTCCCAGCCGCTGGGGCTGAGCAGCCGGGGAAGTCCGGATACATCCATGTTGAAAAACAACACGGTCAGCAGGATGACCACCGAGAAGACCGCGGCCACCCCGATCCCGCCTCTTCGCCGGGATACCGTACGAGACCCGGCCCAAAGGCTGGCGATCAGCAATAGCGCTGAGGCGAGCCGCGCGCTGAGCCAGAAATAGGTGAGCAGGTCCGGAGTGATATTCCAGTGGCTGCCCATGACCGGCACCAGAACCGCTACCACGAGGTTGTAGAGGCCAAGGATGAGAAAGGCCAGCGCCAGAAGCAACAGCCTGAGCTCGTTGGTGACCCGGGACCTGATGTAACAAAGATAGAAGGCTCCCAGGGCGATCAGCGTGCAGAGGCTTTCGATGGCAGTAGAAAGCTCGGGGCTATGGAAAACAAGATGGGTCGAGGGAAAAAATACCGTGAGCAGCGTCAGACCCAGCAGCGAGAAAGTGGTCGCCGCCACAAGAATGGTGACGCGATCAACAGACAGACGCCAGCTACTCTTCACCTGCGCTCCTTGGCGGGTTGGCCAGATCAGCGGTAACAACGCTCGGCCCGATGGGCCTGCTGCCAACGGTGAGTGAACGTAAGCGAATTGTACTACTTAAACCGACGCGGCGACAATGGAATGCCGGTATTTGCGGGGATTAAGGGAAGCTCTCACCGCAGATGCCGGATGTCAGGTTTCTTCCATGCCGTACTTTTTGATCTTTCGCCAAAGCGATACGCGGTCGATGCCGAGGATGTTCGCCGCCATTGACTTGTTACCACCAGTCTCTTTCAGTACCCATAATATGTAGGATATTTCCTGCTCTTCCAGGGACGGGAACCTGCCCTCTCTTTTCCTGAAGGTCTTAATCTCCAGATCCTTGAGATCGTCAGGCAGGTGAGCCAGCTCGATAGCGTGTTCGTTCGCCAGGGCTACTCCTCTTTCGATTATGTTCTCCAGTTCTCTTACATTCCCGGGGAAGTCGTAATTTGCGAGCAGTGCCAGAACGGAAGAGGAGATCTCCCGAACTTCCTTTTTCATCAGCAGGGAATGCTTCTTGAGAAAGTACTGGCAGAGAAGAGGTATGTCATCCCGCCGCTCGGAAAGGGGAGGAATGTGGAGTGAGACCACGTTCAGCCTGTAGTAGAGATCCTGCCGGAACTCTTTCTCCCTGGTGGCCTCGTGAATGTTCCGGTTCGAGGCCGCCAGAATCCTGACGTCGACTTGAACCGTCTCGGTGCCACCCACCCTGAGCAGTTCCTTCTCCTGGAGGACCCGCAGCAGCTTGACCTGCATGGAGAGGGACATTTCCGTGATCTCATCCAGAAACAGGGTGCCGCCCGAAGCTGCCTCAATGATGCCCTCTTTCCGGCTCGTAGCGCCGGTGAAGGCGTCTTTCTCGTGTCCGAACAACTCATTCGTCAGCAATTCGTCGGAGAGAGCGCCGCAGTTGATGGCAAAAAACGGCCCCTCGCTCCTGTTGCTGACGAAGTGTATGTAGCGCGCCAGCAGTTCCTTACCGGTTCCCGACTCGCCGGATATCAGCACGTTGCAGTCCGTGGGCGCTATCTGCCGGGCGGTTTCCAGCAGCTTCCGCATCATCGTGTTCTGGGTAACAATCTTGACCTTGCCCTCGAACTGCTCTATCTGCTCCCGCAGCTGAGTATTCTCTTTTTTCAGCGCCACCTTTTCCAGGGCTGACTTGACGGCCTTCCTGACATCGTCGAGGTTGAAGGGCTTGGCGATGTAATCGTAAGCGCCTTTTTTCATGGTCTCCACAGCCGAGGGGATGGATGCGTAGGCTGTGATCATGATGACCTCTGAATCGGGATAGAGCTGCCTGCTTTTTTCCAGGACCTCCACGCCGTCCACCTTCTCCATCTTCAGATCCGTCAGCACGACATCGAACTCTTCTTTCTCCAGTAGCTGCAGGGCGTTCGGACCGCTGAGCGTCCCGGTTACCTCGTAACCTTCTTTTTTCATCACATGCTGCAGGTTCTTGAGCGCCGCCTTTTCATCCTCGACGATCAGCAGCCGTCCTGTATGGTCCATTTTCATGACTCCTTCATGGGAAGCACTATGTTGAAAGTAGTCCCTTTGCCGGGGTAACTGTCGACGCTTATGGTCCCGCCATATTCCGTGATTATGTTATGCACAATGAACAATCCCAGCCCGTAGCCTTCCTTCTTGCTGGTATAAAAGGGATTAAAAATCTTGGCGAGTTTCTCCTGCTCCATGCCGGCGCCGTTGTCGATGACAACGATCTCCACGTTCTTTTCGTCCAGCTTCAGAGCCAGCACGCGGACTCTACCCTCGCCCTCGATGGCGTCGATGGCGTTCATGACCAGATTGATTATCACCTGCTGTATCTTCTGCCTGTCGGCGTAGACTGTCAGGTCTTCGGGGATGTCGACCTGCAGGACTATGTTCGCCGGCACCTCGGCCTTGATCAGCCGGATGGTTTCTTCCACGGCGCCCCTGAGCTCGAATGTCCTTCGCTCCTTGGGGCGTGAATAATTCAGGACGGAATCGACCACGTGCCGCGCCCGTCCGGTTTCCACCCTGATCTGGTCCAGAAGTTCCTTCTGATACTCGATGTCACCTTCGTCGATCTCCTCGATCAGGATCTGACACGAAGTGGAGATGTTGGCCAGCGGATTGTTCAGCTCGTGGGCAACCCCAAACATCAATGTGCCCAGGGCGGCGTATTTTTCCGATTCGACCAGGTAATCCTGTCTCTCACGGAGCTCCAGCAGCATCTTGTTGAAAGCGGCGTTGAGGGAGACGAACTCGCGGTCCTTGAATTTGGAGGGGATGAGAGAGAACTCTCCGGCGGTTATCCGGATCATGTGCTTCTCCAGAACGGACAAAGGGCGGACCGCTTTTCGGGAAAAAATGAGACCGCCGGCAAAAACCGCAACCAGCAGCAAGCCGATGCCGATCAGCAGGTTCCTCTTGGCCGAGTCCAGAGACTGCCTGTTGATCTCGACCCGGTTCGCAGATATCCGCTCACCCGTGGTGACTATCTCCTTACCCTTCTCGCGGATCATGGCCTCGAGAGCGGGATCACCCGCGCTACCCGGCGCGGAGATGTCCTCCCCAAGCAAATCGCCGTAGATCCTGAGGTTTTCCTTGAGACCGGAAATCACCTCCGGGGTCGTAAAAAGGTTGAGCTCCTGCCTGTCGAGGAGTTCGTCAGCCTGATCTATGTATGAGCGAAGCTCGGCGTAATCCTCACCCGTCCGGTAGAGAAAATAGTTCTTCTCGAAGCGCCGGATCTCCAGAGTGGTGTCGAACAGGCTCGAAACAGTCTCCCCCGAGGAGACGATCTGTTGTTGCGTATTCAGGTTACTCCAGCTGAGCAAGGCAAAGGCGAAGACGAGCGTGGCCCCCGCTATATAACCGATCAGTATCTTTTGTCTCAGGCTGTCCGGATAAAACTTCATGTTCATAATATATAGCTCCGTATTGCAATATGCAACCTTAGGCATTTTAGATGCAACAGCCGTCATTCGCTGTATACCTGACAATCTGAATTACTGTTGCTTTTTGTAACTATTCTGTTTCAGAAGTTGTCATCCTTGAGCTGGTCCGCTCGACTTCGATGAGAATCAACGCTGTTCTAAAATCGCTAATTAGCAGGCATTACGCAGATGAATACCTTAATATCACGATTTTTTTCAGGAGTTGGCACGGTTGTTGCTACTTGTAATAGCAAAAGACCACTCTAAGGAGGTTTGCACTCATGAGACTGTCAAAGAAACTGGAAAACATGTTTTCCGCCATCGCTTTCGCGGAGGAAGGCGAATTCGAGACCGCCAGGCAGATGGTTGCGGAAAACGTCGACGAGCCGCCCCGGAAGCCGGCCGTCGATGAGGTCAAGCTGGGAACACCCCGCATCAAGCAGGGCCGACTCGCTCCGAAGGTCTGAGAGCCTGATCTTGAGCGGCATAAGTAAAAAACTGGAGGGACTGTTCTCGGCCGCCTCTTTTGCCGAGGCCGGGGAGTTCGAGACCGCCCGCGACATGCTTGGCGGTGACCGGAAAGTACTGCTGGTTCTCACCGGCAGGGAAACCGACGTCAAGTCCCTTAAATACGCATTCAGCATCGCCGCCAGAACGCAGGCGGGCCTGGAAGTGCTGGCGGCCACCGACGGTGGCACCGCGGAAGTGCTGAGACTTTGCGAGGAGGAAGCGCACCGGCAGGGAGTCACCCTCAAGGTCACGAGGAAGAACGGCTGCATCAAGGAAGCGGTCATCAAGTACGCCAAAGATCGCCGTGACCTAATATGCGTGGTGATCGAATCCACCAAAGCCCTCAACACTGATTGCTCGAGCGAGCAGAAGAGGCTTACCGGTGTCTGGGAAAAGCTGGGCTGCCCGCTGGCGCTCGTCTCGGAAAAAACAAGTTAACAAACCTGATAAGGGAGCATTGTCTTGAGTAAAACCGCAAAGAAAAAGCCGTATCTCCAGACGCTGGCGCTAGGAGGATTATCGCTGGCTTCATACTATTTTCTGTTCACCCACGTGAACCAGGTAATGGAGTATTTCGTCAAGGGAGGAATATACGCGGCGCTGCCGATCGCAACCGCCCTGTATTTCTCCATCGTCCATGGTTCCTTCGCCAGTAACGTCCTCTCGATACTCGGATTGCAGGCAGCCAAGGGCACCGGGCACTGATCGAGCACAATTCACCATTCAGATATCAATCGCGACAAAGGAGATGGCAGGAAAGATGAAAAAATGGATCGTGGTACTTTTTACGGCAGTGTTTATGTTGATGATGTTCGCTCCCGCCGCCTTCGCGGAGAGCGCGCCACCAGATAATTTCAAAATAGGATCGTTCACCCAGGTGAACGAAGCTTCCCATACAGCGACGTTTGTCCCTTCGGACACTAATGAACCCGCTACTGTCAAGCTGGATGAAGCGATAAAGGCCGAAGACGTCAAGCTGGATGACAAGGCCATGGTATCGTTCAGTGACAGCAACGGCTCCGAGACCGTCACCGAGATCACAGTCATGTTTCTCGGCCTCACCAGAGACAAACTGATCGCCCTGCTGATTGTGGGCCTCGTAGGCGGCCTGCTAAGTGGCTTCATCGGCTCGGGCGGCGCCTTCGTGCTGACGCCCGCGATGATGTCACTGGGAGCACCAGGAGCAGTCGCCGTGGCCAGCAATATGTGCCACAAGTTCCCCAAGGCGATGGTGGGCAGCTATAAGCGATTCCGTTATGGTCAGGTTGATGTGAAGCTCGGCCTGGTTGTCGCCGGTTCGGCCATAGCCGGTGTCCAGGTGGGTTTTCAGATTCAGAAATGGATTCTGAATACGTGGGGCAGCGCCGGCTCGGACCTCTATGTCAGCTTCGTTTTCGTAATCATCCTCGTGGTTGTCGGCGGCATTATTTTCAAGGATGCCGTGACCACGGCCAAGGGTAAAACGGAAGTCAAAACGCCCAAGCTGGCAGCCAGGCTGCAGAAAATAAAGATCCCGCCAATGATCCATTTCAAGAAGGCGGATGTCGTCATCTCAGCCTGGGTGACCATGCCGGTCGGTTTTGCCACCGGACTGCTGGCCGCAACCATCGCGGTAGGCGGCTTTGTGGGTGTACCCGGTATGATTTACATGATCGGGGCCACTGCCATGGTCGCGAGCGCCACAGAACTGCTCGTTGCTTTCGTAATGGGCATGTGGGGTTCAATACAATGGGCCCTCGCCGGACTGGTTGACATCAGGCTGGTGCTGATCATCCTGGCCGCTTCCCTGTTCGGTGTGCAGCTTGGCGCTCTGGGAACCACTTATGTCAGGGATCACACCATAAAGCTGGTCATGGGTACAGTCATGCTCATCGTTGCCGTCAGTAGAGGCGTGAAGGTGCCTGTTTATCTGGCGCATCTAAACATAATTTCTCTCGACAAGAACCTGGCCAATCTACTTGATAGCATCAGCTTCTGGGCGCTGATTGCCGCCCTCCTGGTCGCCGGAGGCATCATTTCGGCCGCCATGGTAAAGGGCATCGTCAGGTCCAGAATCGAGGAAAAGGAAGCTGCCGTGGCAGGGAGGGCCTGATGGGCAACTACAACAAGATACTGGTGGCGTTCGACGGCTCTGAGTCGAGCCGGAACGCCCTGAGCCAGATACTTTCGAAGTTCGAAGACAGCTGGATCAAGGTTCTGATCGTCGTGCCGGCTTACGAGGGAGAACTGGAACTCGTAGGCATCCACGATGTCCAGAGCCTGCTGCGCGGACCGACGGCGGAGCTGACACAGGCGGCACGGGAAATCATCGGCTCCGAATCGGCCCGTGTGAACATAGATGTAGCCAAGGGTGAAGCGTTCGAGCAGATCATCGACGTCGCGGAAAATGAGAGTTGCACCCTGATCGTCATGGGACGTCGCGGCCTGCACCGCGTGGAACGGATGCTGATGGGCAGCGTCACCGCCAAGGTCATCGTGCACGCTTCGACAGATGTCCTGGTCATCCCACGCGACGCCGAGATCGGTTGGGATAATATAATAGTCGCGACTGATGGATCAGCCGACAGCGAAAAAGCCCTGACAAAAGCTATTGAACTCGGTAAATCGCACAGCGGCAGTGTTACCGGCCTTACCGTCGTCGACATGCACCCCGAACACTATGCGGATGCAGCGGGAGTCGTGGATAAACTCGATGAAAAAGCAAAGACAGTCCTCGAAGAGGCGGCGGCGCGCGCCAGCGGCGCGGGAGTGGAACTGCGTACGCAGTTGTTGCACGGCAATCCGGCCGCTGAAATCACTGGCTATGCCCGGGAGAACAATGCCGGCATCATCTTTGTGGGCAGCCGCGGGCTGACCGGGCTGAAAAAAATATTCCTCGGCAGCGTCGCGGAAAAGGTTATCGGCCTGTCCCCCTGCGCGGTATTCGTTACCAAGCCGGATTGATATAAAATGGCATGGAGAGTACTTTCAGCCCTATAGGCCGGCAGCGAAGGTAAAAGAGCTGTCTGTAACGGGGGGCGCTAGCGCCCCCCGTTTTATTGATTAAAAACATAGCGTGAAGAGGAATGTCACTCAGGAAAAAAATAATCATCGGTTTTTCGATAAGCGCCTTCATCATCACGATCCTCGCGGGCTTTGAGTATTTCAACTTCATACAGGTAAGAAACGAGATGAGGTTCCTCGAAGTGACCGCCACGCTGAGGAATCAATCCCTCCAGCTCCGCCGCCATGAAAAAAACTTCTTTCTCTTCCCCGAAAAAGCCACTGATGAAGCTGGGGCCACCAGGGATTATCTGACGCAGCTCAACGATACGATCGGCGCCATGCAGTCCGATGATCCGGGCAAGACCAGTTCCCTGCAGGACCTCGTGCGCCAGTACAGCCAGAAGTTCGACAACATCGAGAAGCTGCTACCCGAGGTTACTCAGGAATTCGAAAACAGGAAGGCCGCCTTCGCACCGTACGAGAGCTTCGTCCCCCTCCTGGAGGCTGACTCGCGTGACAAACCCCTGTACGTCGCCGACTATCTCCAGAACCAGTTCTCCTTCCCCCCCGCGGACCCACAGGTAGTCAGGCTGCGGGAGCTGGACGCGGATATAATCACGCTCAGGGAAACCGGTGAAAACATCATCGAGGCCTCCAGGGGCCTGGATACCGACGCCCGCGACGGCGCCGAGAGGGGTATCAGGCTGTCACAGATAGCGATCCTGGTCTTTTTCCCGCTGTTCCTGCTGTTCGGATTGAGCGCCATGTTATATATCAGCACCGACGTGGTAAAGCGGCTGAAGACCTTGACCGGCGCCATCGACAGGATCGGCAAAAGGTACGCCCACGGCGCCCCGGCGCCCCGTACTGAAGCTGCTCACAAGGATGAAGTGGATGTA
>JAENWV010000051.1 GCA_016650015.1 Thermoleophilia bacterium
CAGAGCTGGCCGGTCTGATCCAGCCACTTTCTGGTGAATATGCCGGACGCAGAAGCATACTCGAGTCAGTGCCCTTTTTTACCGGTTACGGTGTCGAAATCGGTCTGGACATAGATATCTTTCGCAAGTATGGCCTTGAGTCAATAGCCCAGACCGATCTCAGGCGCCGCGTCCACCACAACCAGAACACTGAGGCGCTGGGTCGCATGGCTTTCGGTATTATTCAGGCGGTGTTCAAGCGTCTGCATGATGAAGGCCGGATAACGTTAAGAGATGATCCCGGGGTCGACTATCAGAGCATCTTCTTCCGCGAGGGGAAGTATGGGCTCGAGCCCCAGAAACTTCAGGTGGTCGAGCGGCCACCGCTGGCGACCCTAGACGAATATCGGCGATTACACCCGAAGACTCACCAGGAGCCATTGCCATGACAAATCCCAGTCAGCCGATCGTCATCTATACAGATCTGGACGGCACCATTCTTGGCAAAGGAGGATCACTCTTTCGGACCGCGGCGGGCGAATTTACCATGGCTGGCGCCGAGGGTTTACGGACCTGCCGCGAGCGGGGCGTCCGGCTCTGCTTCTGTTCCGGTCGGAGCGTGAAGCTGCTCGGCGAGGACGCACGGCTTCTGGGAGTCGACAGTTTCATCGCCGAGGCTGGTTGCGTACTGGTGCGCGACCGGGGCGACACCGTCGTTCTCAACTGTGCTCCTTTTGGCGAAAAGGAGGGCGTTACCGTTTTCGAGGAAATCGGCTCCGCCGGCGCCCCGGCACTGCTTTTTCAGCACTTCGGTAAGACGCTCGCCTATCACGCCCCCTGGCACCGCGACCACAGCTATTCACATCTGATGCGCGGTCAGATCGATACGGCTGTGGCGGACGAACTGCTGGTCAGGCAAGGGCTGAACGAGCTCAAAGTGGTGGACAACGGCATCATAGAAGACCGGGGGTACGGCATGCCGGTCAACGAGCTGCACGCTTACCACCTCATTCCTCGTCAGGCGGGGAAAGGCAGCGCGATTCGGCTGGATCTCGAACTATCCGGGATCTCGCCCAGGGAGGCCGTCGCCTGCGGCGACTCGTCCCAGGACCTGGAAATGGCGGCCGCTGTGCGCACGCTCTATCTGATGGCCAACGCCGCAGACAACCACTCGGGACTCATCGAGATGTTGCCGGGATATAAAAACGTGAAGTTGCTGGCGGTATCCATGGTGGAGGGTTTCCGCGAAGTGATCCAGCGTGAACTGGAAAATGGCGCATGAGACAATCCGTAGAACAGATCGGGACGTCCGGTTGCGGGGACCGATTTGCCACGGCGGACAACTAGTCGTTGAGAAAATCCTCGGGGGTAACGTTGTCCAGGAAGTCGCGGAACTTCTCAACCACCTGATCAGCATCCTCGACCTCGTGGTTGAACTCGATGGCATTGTCTTCAATCAGCCGGTCTTCCGCGTAGATCGGCGCATTGGTCCGCACTGCCAGAGCCAGGGCGTCGCTGGGCCGCGAATCCACCTCGATCTCACCCGAATCCAGCTTCAGGGTCAGCAACGCATAAAATGTATTCTCCCTGAGCTCGGTCACAGTGACCTTGAGAACCTCCGCGTGAAGCTCATCGAGGATTGAAGTTATCAGATCGTGGGTCATCGGGCGCGGTAAATCGGCGCCCTGAAGCTTCATCAGGATGGCCGCGGCTTCCTGGTGGCCAATCCAGATGGGAAGGAACTTGTTTGCGTCGGCAGTCTTGAGCAGAATGATCGGCTGCTTGCCGATCACATCGAAACTTATGCCGTAGAGGAACATCTCTTTCATACCATTCACCCCTGTAAAATCATTATAGAAGGAAGTGAACGCGCTTGCCAGCCAGCCTCCCGATTGGCTAAACTAACACTCCGGATGGCACCAGAGCCATCCGGAGTTATGCAGTGGGCGTATAGCTCAGTTGGTTAGAGCGCATCTCTGATAAGGATGAGGTCCCTGGTTCGAATCCAGGTACGCCCACCACTTCCTCACGATCCCCTGATCCTTTCCCAGGTCAAGCCGCCCTCCCGGCTACGGATAATCGTCTGTCCGTCTCCCACCGCGAATACCGTTGTAGCGTCCGCAACGGTAAGCGCCCGCAACGCCTGGCTGGAAGGGGAGACCACGGCAGCCCAGCTGCTGCCATCTTCAGTCTTGAGGATCAACGCCTTGCCCCCGATCGTTTCTGCGTGTCCAGCATCGATGTTGCCGACAACGAAAACGTTGTTGCTGTCATAAAGATCGACGGAAAAGAGCTTCTGGCCGGCGTCCGGCAGAGTGAGCGGCTGCCAGCGAAAGGCATCCACAGTTTTTAAAGCCAGCCCACGGCAATGGCGCCACCACCGCCTACCGATGCGATGGCATTGAGGGTCTCGTTAACTGGCGGAGCGATTTTTATCCAGGTTCTTCCGCCATCGGTAGAGCGCATAATATTGCCGCTCGAGCCGACCACCACGGCTGTACCAGCACCGAGAATGGCGACCGAGTTGAGATCAGCGGCGCTCGGCACCACTACTCCGACCACGTTTGTCCTTTATTAACAGAACGCAACATGGTTCCGTGCCAGCCGCAAATAAGTCCCAGAGAAGGACCATTGAAGGCGATGTCCGTATAGATTCGCAACCAGGGAGGACGGGAGGCCTCCCTGGTGTCAGTGGGCATAGTCGGCGCAGGAGATTCCCCGGGCGCGCAGCCGGCCAGCAGGAGGACGGCCAATATGACGAACCAGGCAAGGCCCGGAAAGATTTAATTGTGCGAGCGGTGTTTTCTGAAAAAAGTCGGGCTAATTATAAGGCTAAGAAGATTCTACACCAGCCGGGCGACTCTCTACAAAAACAGGAGCTGAGCTCAACAGCAGGTTTTCGCCAGTAGAATAGGTAACGTTACCCGCAAGGTCTGTAACGACCACTGGACCGGACAGTCCAGCCGGCAAAGCGGAGCTGCCTGCTTCCCAGAGAACATAAACGGGAACGCGGTCGCCATCGAAGAAGAATTTGTAAGCGCCTGGGCCCAGGCGGAAAACGCGCGAGCAACCCCCGATTTTGGTAGCAAGCGTTCTGTAAGCAAAAAAAGCCTGCTTTTTCGAGCCCGCTCCGATTCCCGTGGCCGCCTCGTAACCGATTCCGTTGTAAATAAGGCCGGTGTTATCAAAAAAGCCCCCCTCGGAATCATGGTAGCGGTAGTTCTCGTAGAACCGGGACCAGGCCACACGCTTGACCTCAGCGCCAAGCATGGTGACAAAACGGGTGACCAGCTCGGAGGCCTGCTGCTCTTCCGTCTGGACCGGAGAACCCACTGGCCAGGTGATGGGGCCTGTGGGTGTGGCACATTCGGTGACCCAGAACTCAATATCATGGCCGAGGCCATGCTTTAGAGGCAGGTTGCGGTACTCGCTCAGCGTCTCCAGCATGCCGTCCTCGGTTCCGTAGAAGTCATAGAAGTGCATATCGATAATGTCGAAAGGCTTCGGGATGCCGGGCGACATGATCGCTATATCGCCAATGATGCGATCATAAAGCCCGAGCGAGTTTCGCCAACCCTGCTCGTCCTGGCCCGGCCAGCGGGCGCCAGCTCCCGCCAGGGCAACCTTGCAGTCGGGACATTCGCTGCGCACGACCTGCTGGCCAGCAAAGAAAAAACGGGGGTAATCCAGAGGATTGTCCCAGGAGAGATCGGGCTCATTGCCGATCTGCCATACCCTGATCCAGGGGTACCGGTGGACGAGATCACGAAAGCTGGCCTTGAACGAAGCAAGGTCGGCAGGGGCAAAGGAGTTCATCGGCAGCACGCAACCGACCACGTCGATACCGTTGGAGTGTATCTTCTCCAGGTAGTCCGGCGACTCAATGAAATTCCAGCCATCATAGGTGAAATCCATTCTTACCCAGCTGACGCCGAGTTCTTTCGTCAGCGCCAGAGAATAATTCTGATATCCGCTGACAGAATCGACCCCCAGGGTCTCAACAATCTTAAGGCCGGCACTGGTGGGCATGTCGCTCAGCAGGCCGGGACTAAAGAGCCCAAAGGGTGAATAGACATCTACCGGAGCGGCTTCACCGGGCTCATCGCCGCCAGCCGTCAAAACAAGCAGCAACGCAACCAGCGCACCCGCAAGCAGGATGGCGAGAGCGAAAGACAAATTTTTATAGCCGATCTGCATGGTAGGCTGGCGAACTCTCCAGAAGTACGATCAATAAAACCTGTCTGTAACCAGGGAGTCGGCGAGATAAAAATACCCGCATTCACAGATCTTCTAACTGTAGCAGAAGTTTGTTTCAGCGGCCTGCATCCGAAGAGCCTGCCGACTTATGATAGCGGGCTTGGAACTGCCCGCTATCAAGTGGATTCCAGTGTTTGCCGATGGGTTCCCACAGAGGGGGGTTGATGCACGTCCGGAGGCAAGCCTCGCGTGCCAACGCCCTTTCGCCACTCAATCAGGGCAGATTTTTGGCAACAAACGAAACAGCAAATCCCAAAGCTGATTCTTCTCCGGGTGAGACTCAGGATGCCGGGCGGGCATTAACGACAATGAGAGCGCCCGCCTTTATCATCGCCGCCCTCGTTTTCGGGTTGATTGTGGCCGAGATTCTCGCTGCCGGTGTCAATGAAGCCGAGGAGTTCATCTACCTCGGATTTTTTCTGCCGATAGCCATCGGCGCCCGGTACTTCTCGCGAAAAAGCGCTGTCGTCAATGCGGCGATTTGTACCGCCCTCTATACAGTATTCTTTTTCCCTAACTGGCGCGCTTTACCCGAAAGCTCCGAAGAGTTGCTGGTCGAGCTGGCTGCGCGGATCAGTCTTTTTATGGTTGCCGGGCTCGGTCTCAGTTATTTCCGGCGCGGCATAGATGTAGAAAAAGAAAAAGCTCTTGGCGCTGAACGGGAACGCGCCGACCGGCTCAAGCTGATGCTGGAGATTTCCACTACGGTTTCCTCATCGCTCAAGATCGATCAGGTCCTGCAGTTGTTGGCGGTGCGAATCGTCGATACCGTGGGCGCTACTTTCTGCCGGGTGTCCCTGCTCGATCCTACAGGCGAACAGCTTCGCGTGGTCGCCGCACACCCGATTCGGGAGATGGAACTGGAGCCAGCCATCGGCATGTCGATGTCTGTCGCGGAGTTGCCGGAATACAAAAAAGCTATTGAAACCCGGTCCGCGGTTATTGTTGGCGGACGGCGCCATGACAGGCTTGCATCGATGCCGCCGCGTCAAGCGGATCTGATGCGAAACGCCAAGTCGTTGCTTCTATATCCGCTGGTAGTCGGCGACCGGGCGGTGGGTATCGTTTGCATCGGCGAGCACCGCAGCTGGGAACGCAGTCCCCTGAGCACCGAAAAAGCCGCTCTCTGCCAGACGATCGTTAACCAGGGCGCCGTAGCAGTGGGCCATGCTCTCAGCCACCAGGCGCTGGAGGATGCTTTTGTAGGCACTATCCGCTCGCTGGCCGAGGCCATTGACGCCAAAGACCCATCAACCCGGGGCCACTCGGACTGGGTTTCCAAGTATGCGCTGATGATTGGCCGCCAGATGGGCCTGGATAACGACGATCTGGATGAACTCGTCTATGCCGGCTACCTCCATGACGTGGGCAAGATCGGCATCCCCGACAATATTCTAAGGAAGACCAGCCAGCTCTCCAGCGAGGAGTGGAAGCTGATGAAAAAGCATCCGATAGTCAGTGCAAGGATTCTGAAGCCGGTACCAATCTCGCCAGTTATCAAGGCGGCGATTCGCCATCACCACGAACGTTTTGATGGCAAAGGATATCCTTACGGTCTGGCAGGCGAGTCGATTCCGCTGGCGGCGAGGGTTCTCTCCGTGGCCGATTCCTACGAGGCAATGACTTCAGATCGACCATACCGCAAGGCGCTCTCTGACGAGCAGGCGGTGGCAGAGTTGATGCGCTGCCTGGGCACACAGTTCGATCCTGGTGTGGTGGAAGCATTTCTGGCAGCGCTTGGCCGCACGCCATCCGTCGACTTCTCCGATATGAGTGTAACCGCTGAACCTTTCGCGAGTTAGCTTCACGCTGGTCCCCGCCCGGCTTTCTCCTATTTCCCTGTTCCCGCTGTGCTGCGGCTGTTCTTAAGCAGCTTTAATGAATGAAGGTAGAGCGGGCTTTTGCTGCTGCGGATAATGTCGGCCTCACGCAGACTGGCGAGCAACTCGTGAGGCGAGGAAAACTTTATCAGCGACAACATCGCCGTGCCGATTCCCTGGACCACGTGACAATCACTTCCGGCTCCGCCGGGGATATCATATTTCCGGGCCAGACGTCGAGCCTTTTCATTAAAAGCAGTGAATGTTATGCGAGGGTTGTAAACTTCGAGAATGTCTATGTCCGCGGCGTTTCGAGCCAGAAGTTCGTAGGTAGGCGTCAGATGCAGCGGGTCGAAGGGATGTGGAACATATACCAGACCGCCCTGTTTTTTTATGAGCGCGATGGTTTCTTCGGCAGTCAACCCCTTGGGAATCTCCTCGGTAAGGTAAAGGCCGATTATTTCGCCTTCCCGGGTTTTTATTTCCTCGCCAATGATGACCTGAATGTTTTCGGGGGCCAGCCGGGCAACCTCAAGAGCGCCGGCGATGGTGTTGTGGTCGGTAATGGCGATTGCTTCGAGTCCCGACTCCTTGCAGCCGGCCAGCAGCTCTTCCGGAGTTGTGGCGCAGTCACTGGAAAAATTTGTATGCATATGCAGATCCGCGAGAATTGTGTCGCCGGCGCGGGCCGGTTCAATGGCGCTACGCGCGGGCCGGGTTCGCCGCCGCCGCCGGTACGCTTTTTGATAGGCCTCTTCGATCTGCGGGGTGACGTTTTCCCAGGAATATCTGGCAGCCCGGCGCGCCGCGGCTGCTCCCAGCGAGCGCCGCTCCCGGCCTTCATGTAACAGATCGACCAGACTCGCTGCCAGGTTGTACGTGTAGGGGTGGTCGAGCAAAAGACCTTCACCGCCCTCGCGCACCAGCTCCTTGATGCCACCTTGCCCAGGCACAATGACAGCTACACCCGAGGCCATCGCCTCCAGCACAGAGCTGGCAAGACTCGAAGCGGCATAGGGGGCGCAGAGAACCGCTGCGCGCTGATACTCTTTGTCCAGCTCTTTCCTGCCGATGACGCCAGCCCAATGGATGCGGTCGCGAAGGCGACGAGGTATCAGCAGACGCCCACGCCACGCTACCTCCTCGCCGCCGACAACTGCCAGCTCGAATGGTGGCACATCTTCGGGAAGCAGTCGTATCGTACGTGCCAGCAGGCCCACTCCTTTTCGGGGCTCGCTCCAGGCGGCAAAGACGACCAGGGGTCGGTCCTGCCCGGACCGTGCTTCCTCGGCAACAAGGAAACGGCCAGTGTCTACGCCGCTACCGATCACCACGTAATCACCGGGAAAGTAGCTGGATACAATTCGGCGAGTATTGTGCGAAGTGCAAATGCGGCCGTCGAGACGGGCCAGAAAACGCTCGACTACGGGCCGCATCAGCTGATAGCTGAGAAAGCGTTCTCCCGAGGTGTGAAATGTGGCTACAGTGGGGCAATGTGCCAGGCGCAATGCCGTGAAGGAAAGGCTGGGAGGATAGGGTTCGTGAACATGCAGAATGTCAAAACATTCGCGTTTGAGCAGCTCCTTCACCTGTTCTGTGACTTCCAGCGGCAAGGCCAGATTCGCCAAAGATTCGCTGTAGGGAAAACGGAAAGTGCCGGCGATCTTGATCAGCTTGAAGGCGGAGCTGTCTTCGGCGAAGAGCGTCGGGACCGCAGGGGAGGCGCTTCTTGCCCCCTGCGCCGTGGCCAGCTTGCGGGTTCCCTTGGCTGTGCGCCGCGCAGCCTTGGCTCGCTTGCGGGCGGAGCGCACTTCAACGCGCTCTTCAGATGGGGCGATGACCGATACGTCGTGACCTTTTGCCGCCAGCGCTGTCGCCAGGCCGGCGATATGCCTGTTTACTCCCCAGGCAGAAGTCCAGGCATAGGGAGAAACCAGGCCGACCTTGAGCTTTCCGGCAGGTTCTTTCATGACCTAAAGGTTAATGGATAGCGACAAAAAGAAAAAGGGGACACCGCCGCCCAGCCAGCCCGGGCCTTACTTCTTTGAGGGTTTCCTGGCTACTTTTTTTCTAGACGACGGCTTTTTGACCGCCGTCCGTTTTTTTGCGGGCGCCGCCGCCTTCTTCTCCACCGCTTTTTTTGCGATGGGCGCCGTGGCGCCCGGAGATCCGACAACGGCCGCGTCGGAGGTCCCGGCGATGAAAGCCTCGGTCAGGTTGCGACAGATGTCGTCAGGGTGCTGAATCGGCGGGGATTTCATGAAGTAGGAAGAGGGCCCCTCGAGCGTGCCGGCGATACCGCGGTCGAGGGCCAGCTTGGCGCAGCGAACCGCATCGATGACGATGCCGGCGGAATTCGGTGAATCGACGACCTCGAGTTTGAGTTCGATGTTGAGCGGCACATCTCCGAAAGAGCGGCCCTCGAGACGGATATAGGCCCACTTGCGGTCTTTGAGCCAGGGCACATGGTCGCTGGGACCGATGTGGACGTTGTCGGCGCCGATATCGTAGTCGATCAGCGAAGTTACGGCATTGGTCTTCGATATTTTCTTGCTCTCCAGGCGCTCACGCTCGAGCATGTTCAGGAAGTCGGAGTTGCCACCCACGTTGAGCTGGCTGGTGCGCTCAAGCCGCACGCCACGGTCGAGCATCAGGCTGGCCAGGGTGCGGTGGACGATGGTAGCGCCCACCTGTGACTTGATGTCATCGCCGATGATTGGCAGCCCTTTCTCCTTGAAGCGGGCTTGCCAGTAAGCCTCGCGGCCGATGAAGACCGGGATACAATTGACCATCGCGCAGCCGGCGGCGAGGATCTGCTCCGTGTACCACTTGGTGGCCTCCTCGCTGCCTACCGGCAGGTAGCTTACGACGACGTCGGTTTTTGTTTTTTTGAGAATGCCAACTATGTCATCCGTGGGACCGGGGGCCTTCTTGATGATCTTGGCCATGTATTTGCCGATACCATCGTGGGTCATGCCACGGGCTACCTTGATGCCGGTTTTCTGCACGTCGCAGAACCTGACTGTATTGTTGGGTGGCGCGTAGATGGCATCAGCGAGATCCTTGCCAACCTTGTTCGCGTCGATGTCGATGGCGGCCACGAACTCTATGTCGCTGATGTGATAACCGCCCAGGTTCACATGCATAAGGCCGGGTACCTGCTCGCTGGCCCTGGCTTTCCTGTAATACGTCACGCCCTGTACGAACGAAGAGGCGCAATTTCCTACGCCGATAATGGCAACTCTCACGGTATTGCTCAAGGTATTTTTACCTCCAGATAGTCAAGGATTGATGCGGGGCGCGGCCACTGGCTGCGCCAGGCGGGCTGTACCTTCAGGGCTTCCGCTCTTCCTCGCGAGAAGAAGCCTCCGCGAATTGCCGCCGCACGTGCAGGATACGCTGCAGCACTGTGTAAGCGGTCAGCACCGCTAGAATATACATCACCACGGCCAGCACGCCAAACTTCTGTAAAGCCAGGCCGAAGCCTAAAAGCACCAGCCGCTCCGGACGGGTCATGAGCCCAACCTTGCAGTCCAGGCCCAGGGCTTCAGCCCGGGCGCGTGTATAGCTCACCAGGAAAGACCCGATCATGGTGATGAAGGCAGCACCTACCAGCCAGAGATTTCCGTCCCGGGCATAGACCAGAGCGATTGCGGTGAGAACGGCGCCTTCGCCGACGCGGTCAAAGGTGGAATCGAGGAAAGCCCCCATCGGGGTCACCTTCTCCGAAAGACGAGCAACGGCGCCGTCGAGCATGTCGCAGACGCTCCCAATTGTGAAGACGATGGCGGCTGTGACGAAGTGGCCATACCAAGCCAGAACCGCGGTGCCCAAGGTCAGCGCCAGCCCGATTACCGTAAGCAGGTTGGGTGAGATTCGCGTCCGCCCGATGGCGGCGGTGAGGGGCTTGAACAGCCTTCTGGCCTCGGTGCTGTAGAAGTACCTCAGCTTTTCAATGTAGAGCATGGGAGAAACTCCTGTTGCCGGCCAGACATGGCCACGTGGGTGTGATTCTAACAGAAAGCGCCGGGGGTATGCCACCTGGCGGGACTGATGAAAAGCGGTCAGGCCTTGTTTTATCCCCCAGGCCGGCAGCAGACGCTCGGAGCGCATCAGAAGCGCAGGGGCCTCCTAATTCTTCCCCACATAAACGATGACGGTAGTCCCTTCGTCGACCTTCTTGCCCGCCGCCGGGTCCTGGTCGTATACTTTGCCCCAGGTTGTGGGGTCCGGGTTGGTAAGCTCGCTGATGGAGGCCACCAGACCCTTGGCCGACAGAGCATTTTGCGCATCGAGCTTGGTCATGCCGATCACATCGGGCACCGTAACCTTTTTCGGTGGCGCAGGGCCCTTGCTGACCACGATATTTACAGACGAGCCCTCCTTGACGCTCTGACCGGCGCCGGGACTCTGGCTGATTACCTTGCCTGTGCCAACCGTGTCCGAATACTCTTCGGAAGTGGTGCCGAGCGACAGTCCGTCCTGAGACAGCCGGCTGGAAGCCTGGTCCACAGTGAGGTTCTTGACGTCCGGAACCGTGACC
>JAENWV010000144.1 GCA_016650015.1 Thermoleophilia bacterium
CCTTCGGAATGGTATGAGAATGCGCCCATGTCGGTGCTGGAGGCCTTCGCCTGCGGCAAGCCAGCCGTGGCCAGCCGGATCGGCGGCCTTCCGGAGATGGTCAGGGAAGGAGAGACCGGCCTGTTGGCCGAAGCCGGCGACGCCGGGGATCTGCGCGATGTCATCAGCAGGCTCTGGGAGCAGCCGGAGCTCGTCCGCGAGATGGGCGGCAACGCCCGCACCCTGATGGAAACGGATTACTCGCCGGCGACCCATTACGATAAAATCATCAGTATCTACCAGCAAGTAAAAAGGACCTGAAAATCAGTCTGCCCGACGACGCCGTCATCGCGATAACCTACCAATGCAACGCCCGTTGCCTGATGTGCAACATCTAGCAGAGCGAGGACTCCGAAGACCTGGACGCCGAGGTGCTCAATGACGGCGAGTTTGGTGGCCTGTACCATGCCGGCGATGTCGCCGACCTGAGAGAAAAACTTTTATGGGCGCTCGAAAATCTGGGGGAGCTAAAGGAAAAGGCCACAGCAGGCCGAAAGCACGTGCAAACCGCGAACGATTGGGATGACATTGCTGAACAGACTGAACATGTTTACCAGCAAGCTCTGGAAAATTAAAACAGGATTAGCGGCTTCCCTGGCGCCCTCGCCGGAGGAAGCGCTGCTCGCCGGTGTTGCGGCGGCGGCTCCGGCGGCCGGCTCTGGCGGCTCCCTCCTTTTCGCCAAGAAGAAGAAACGCAAGGCGGCCCCCAAAACGCCCCCGGCAGCCAAAGTTACCCCCAAAAAAGAAAAACGCAAGCAGGCACTCCCACGCACTCAGAAGAAATCCGCCACCGGCACCCAGCGCGCGGAAAAATTCTTCGGTCGCCTGAACCAGCGTTTTGCTGCAGCGGGTTATAACCGCGGCGACTACGCACGGTCGGGCATACTCGGCGCCGGCCTGCTGGTGATCCTCTATTACGCGTTTTCGGCAGGTGGATATTTTGTCGCCCAGCGCAGTTACGGCGAACTCTGGGTCCTTTACCTGATCGTTTTAGGTCTGCTCTTCAGCCTGCAGGTGAAAAGCGGCATGTCACGCCTGGGTTGGGCGGAGGTCGGCATCTTTGCCGCTTTCGCTTTATGGAATCTAGCCTCGGTCAGCTGGTCATATTACCCGTCGAAGAGCTTTGACGAATTCGTGCGGGCGATGCTCTACCTTTCGGGTTTCGGGCTATTTTATCTCTACTTCGCCCGGCGCGAATGGCTGGCCTGGCTGGGCCACCTGTTTGTGGGCATCGCGGTGATCGTCGCCATCCGGGCCCTGCTCGGCAAGGTATTGCCCGGGCAGATCGTCGACCCCGACCCCTTCGGGGCCAACCGCCTCAACTATCCCATCACCTACTGGAACACCATGGCCCTGTTCATGAGCATGGCCTTCGTCATCGGTCTGAGGGTCATCGCCGACCAGGCGACCCGCCTGGTTACCCGCTTTTTCTACGGACCGGCGCTGTTTCTCTTCCTGGTGGTTATTTTTTACACGGTTTCCCGCGCCGGCATCTTTTTGCTGATGGCCGCCATCGGCGTCTACCTGTTGACCTCGCTGCACCGGCTGCGGTCGGTCATGCAGGCGGCAGTCGCCTTCTTCTGGATGGGCGTGGTCGTCGCGATCAGTTACAAATGGCTGCCGGCGATGATTGAGAGCCAGCCGGCCGAGAATCTGAGAAGCAGCCAGGGGCACAGCCTGGGACTGGTCCTGATATTTATGCTGTTGCTGACCGCCGGAACGCAGTGGGTTTTGCGTCAGCTGGAAACGAGGATTACTATCTCTCCGGAACTGGGCCGCAAGATCGGCATCGGGTTGGCCGCCGGCGCCGCCGTCGTGATATTAGGTGGCTTCCTGGCCTTTACTTCGACCGGTTCGCGCGGCGGACCCATCGGCTGGACCAAGGCCAGGGTGGAGGCTTTTACTGCTACTACCAGGGCGCAGTCCACCGAGCGGGTAGAGGAACGTCTGTTCTCATCCCAGTCGGAGCGCTATCAGGAGTACCAGGCCGCCTGGAACACCTTCACCGAGCACCCGCTGAATGGCACCGGAGCCGCCACCTGGATCGTCGGCTGGAACAAGTGGCGGCCTTTCGACATGATCAGCAAGGACGGCCACTCCTGGTTTTTTGAAAATCTTTCCGAGCTGGGCATCATCGGCGCCGGATTGATGCTGGTTTTCGTCGCCTTTTTCCTGACTATATCGATCAGGGACCTGCGTTTTCTCGGTAAGACCAGCCACCGCGAAATCTATGGCACGTTTTTCGCCGCCTGCCTGGCGATGGTTACCCATGCGATGATCGACTGGGACTGGGAGATGCCGGTGGTCTTTCTGACTTTCTTCATGTTCGCCGGCGCGCTCCTGCGCTACGGCGAGCTCTCCCGCCAGGCAGTGACCGCTGACGCCGGCGTTGAGGCTGTAGTCGCGGGGCATGGCCGGAAAAATGCCGGCGGCTGGACCCCGCGCAACCTTTTGGGTTGGGCCGGGATCCTGGGCGCCTTGTGCATAATCGGCATGGCCGTGACCATCCCGCCGATGATCGCCGCCAACCGTATTGACAAGGCCAAGGATTTCGACCGCAAGGGCGACGTGGCCAACCTGGATAAAATGGCCCGCTCCGCACAGACCTACAATCCGCTCGACGGCGAAGCGATAGCTTACGAAGCCAGGGCCAAGATGGGCCTGGGCAAGCTGGATGAAGCGGAGCGGCTGTACCGCCGTTCGCTTGAGCTGGAACCGAAAAACGACAAGACCTGGCGCATGCTGGCCCGGTTGTATGTCCAGAAAAAGGATGTGGATCAGGCCGTCGAGGCGGTCAGGATGTCCCGCGAGATCAATCCGCTGGAAGCGCAGGATACCGGTCTGGTGGAAGATCAGGTTCGCGGAATCGGTGGTCGCCTCAATTACAACTACGGACCTGGCGGTGTCTACACTGAGGGGCCGAGCGCCGAAAACCCACTAATAAACGCCCCCTGAGGGGGGCGTTAGTCGACAACTAAAAGGTAGTCTGACGGCCCCGCCCGGAAAGGGGAAGGGTGGGGCATTTTCCTACGGTTTCTGATATTGCTCGCGGTAATAAGACTCGAATTCTCCGCTCTTGATCTTTTTCCACCACCACTCGTTATTCAGGTACCAGTCGACAGTCTCCTTGAGCGCTTCCTCGAAGTTATGCGCCGGCGTCCAGCCCAGCGCGTTCGCCTTTGAGCAGTCGATGGAGTAGCGGAAGTCATGGCCCAGGCGGTCGGCCACCGGCTCGATCATCTCTTCGCCCTTGCCCAGCATCTCCAGGATCTTGTTGGTGATGAAGAGGTTGCTGCGCTCGTTGCCGCCACCGATGTTGTAGATCTCGCCGACCTCGCCCTTGTGCAGCACCGCGTCCAGTCCCTCGCAGTTGTCGCTGACGTAGATCCAGTCGCGAACGTTGAGGCCGTCGCCGTAGAGCGGCACCTTATTGCCCTCCACCAGATTGGTGATGAACAGCGGGATGATCTTCTCGGGATATTGGAACGGGCCGAAATTGTTGGAGCTGCGGATGATGATCGTCGGCAGTCCGTAGGTGGTATGGTAGGCCATAACCTGCATGTCGCCGCCGGCCTTGCTGGCGGAGTAGGGGCTGCTGGGCTCCAGACGGTCGGTCTCCACGAAGGAGCCTTCCTTGATGGAGCCGTAGACCTCGTCGGTGCTGATCTGTAGGTAGCGGCCGACGCCATGCTGGCGCGCCGCTTCCAGCAGCACGAAAGTTCCGTAGACATCGGTCTGGATGAAGTCCGCGGGGCCGCCGATGGAGCGGTCCACGTGGGATTCGGCGGCGAAATTGACCACCGCGTCCACGCCCTTCATTACCTTGTCGACCACGTCCTCGTTACGGATGTCGCCCTGGACGAAGCGGTAGTTCTGGTTTTGATCGATATCTTTGAGATTGTCGAGATTGCCCGCGTAGGTCAGGGCGTCGAGATTGATGACCTCGTAATCGGAATATTTGTTGAGCATGAGCCGGATGAAATTGCTACCGATGAACCCGGCGCCCCCGGTTACCAGTAGCTTCAAGATGTCTCCTCCGTCTTCAGTTCGCTATCTCTTAATAAGCAATAAGCCATGATTAATTTGCTGGCATTATTTCGCAAACCTGGTGTAGACCGACATTTTAATTAGCGGTTTTCAGTTCGTTGATCGCTCGCAGACATTCTACCAGTCCGTCGCGCCACTGTGGCATGACGATCTCCGGCGCCCGCGTATTGGCGAGCACGGAATAAGCCGGCCGTGGCGCCGGCGCGTTGAACTCGGCGGTCGTCGTCGGCTGCAGGTCGACCTC
>JAENWV010000080.1 GCA_016650015.1 Thermoleophilia bacterium
AACGGACTACCTGAGGACGCGGCAAGCGGGCGACCGGGAAATGCGGCAAACTCCGGCTATGGGAATGCGTCGCTGGACAGACTGGCCGCGCTCATGAAGCGTCCCCGAGTTGCCATCGTCGGAGCCCGGTCCGCCTCGGATTATGGCGTCGATGCCGCCACAAATATCGCCCGCGGCCTCGCCCGCCATGGCGTCTGCGTGGTCAGCGGCCTGGCCCTTGGCATCGACGCCGCCGCCCACCGGGGCTCGGTTACGGAGGAGGGAAGCAGCATCGCCGTGCTCGGCTGCGGCGTGGACGTCGTTTACCCGAGGGGCAATCGCGCCCTTTACAGTAATCTCGTAGAGCACGGCCTGGTCATTTCCGAGTATCCGCCAGGCACGAGCCCGATCGCCTGGCGTTTTCCGGCCCGCAACCGCATCATGGCCGGCCTTTCCGACGCCGTCATCGTCGTCGAGGCGCGTGCCAGGAGTGGCGCGCTGATCACCGCCGACTTCTGCCTCGAGGAAGGCCGCGATGTCTTCGCGGTGCCGGGCAGCATCTTCTCGGAGCTCTCCATCGGCCCCCATAAGCTCCTGCGATTGGGCGCCGCCGCAGTCACCTGCGCCGAAGATGTCCTCGACAACCTGGGTATCGAGCCGGACCAGCAGCGGCTGCCCCTTGAAGACGCCAGGCCGCCCGCGGACCTGACTGAAGAGGAAAAACGCCTGTTCCTGGCCCTTGATGGCCGCCCCTGCCACCCGGACGTGCTGGCCTCCCGCGCCGGCCAGGACGGCGCCCGCACCGCGGCCACGCTGGTCTCTCTGGAGCTTCGCGGCCTCGCCCGTCACGAACCGGGACGCGGTTACTCCAGGTAAGCAGACCGGTCATTTTCAAGGAACCGGGGCTCTCGGTGTCGAAAAGGTGACAACTGCGAGAAATTTGATTTAAATTGGAAGCCCCATATAAACCAGGAGAAGCGCGGGAGCACGACCTGGATATACTGGAGCGCTATCTCGGCTCCATGACCCAGGCTGGCTGTTCGCAGAAGACGGTTGTCGCCTATAGACGTGACTGCCGGCATTTCCTGCGCTATGTCGCCAGGGACGGCAGGGAGTTCCCCGAGGGGGTGGACTACAGGTTCCTCAGGCGCTACGCGGCGCATCTGGCCAATTTCAGGTACGAGAAGTCGAGCATCAGCCGCAAGCTATCGGCTGTGCGTGGCCTATTCCGTTTCTGCCGTTCGGAAGGCCTGGTCGAGCATAGTCCGGCGGAGGCCCTGTCTTCACCAAAACAGTCGCAGAAGCTGCCGGTGGTGCTTAGGCCCAGAGAAGTAATAGCCTTCCTGGAGGCCATAGACACCGCCAAACCGCTGGGTCTGCGCGATCGCGCCATCTTCGAACTGCTCTACGGTTGCGGCCTCAGAAGCGAGGAGGTCGTGAATCTGGATGTCGGAAACCTCGACTATGAACAGGAAGAGCTGACCGTCACCGGCAAGGGCGACAAGACCCGGTTAATGCCCGTGGGGGAGATTGCTTCGGCGGCAGTCCGGGCATATATAGAAAAAGGCCGTCCGGAGCTGTTGCCCGAAGCAGCCGAGGAGGGAGTTCCGCGGCCGCAGGCGCTCTTCCTCTCTTCGAGGGGAAACAGACTGGGAACTTCAGATATCCGGCGTCGCACTATAAAATATGTCAGGAAGGCCGCGGTGGAGACAAAAACCTCGTCCCACGTTTTCCGGCACTGTTTCGCGACTCATTTGCTGGAGGGCGGGGCCGATCTGCGAGCGGTTCAGGAGCTTCTGGGCCACGCGTCGATATCGACCACCCAGCGGTACACGCATGTGAGTGGCGCCCATCTGCGACGAGTGTATGAGCGCTCCCATCCCCGGGCGCACCGGTAGCGCGCCGGCAGCGGCTGGATAAGGTTCGGGCGAAGATCGAAGGCAGCAGACCGCTCCGGCTACGTTCCGGATACAGGCAGGCCAGGCAAAGGGTTATAATTCGACAAATCGACCAGGAGAGACATGCCTGAAGAAGATAAAGAAATAATCGAACTCTGGCGTCTGTACAAGAAGGAGTCCGACCCCAGGGCCAGAGATCGGCTGATTCTCAATTACGCGCCGCTGGTCAAGTATGTCGCCGGCCGCATGGGCACCAACTTTCCTTCCCACGTGGAGGAATCCGACCTCATCAGCTACGGCCTGCTGGGCCTGATCGGTGCGCTGGAGCGTTTCGAGCCGGAGCGCAATATCAAGTTTGAGACCTACGCCATCACCCGCATCAAGGGCTCCATCCTCGACGAGCTGCGGTCACTGGACTGGGTGCCGCGTTCGGTGCGCAGCATAGCCCGCCGGATCGAGAAATGCAGCGCCGCCCTGGAGAACAAGCTGCACCGGGTTCCCACCGATGAAGAGATGGCCAAGGATATGGGGCTGACCATGGATGAGTTCCGGGACGCCCTGACACGCATCAGCTCCAGCTCCATAGTGGCGCTGGAAGAACTCTGGACCATCTCCGGCACCGGCACCGAATCGGTTGCCCTGATCGATACCATCGAGGACCGCCAGAGCAAGAACCCGGCTGAGCTCGTCAACATCAACGAAATAAAGGAACGCCTCGCCCAGGCCATATCAAACTTGCCCGAGCGAGAAAAGATCGTCATCGCTCTCTACTATTACGAAGGATTGACCCTGCGGGAGATCGGCGACGTCCTCGGCGTCACCGAATCAAGGATCTCCCAGTTGCACACCAAAGCCATACTGCGCCTCAAGGGCCGCCTGAAGGACCAGGTGGAACCCGCGGCAATGAGCTAGACCTTGCCGGCCGGTTTCACTTATTCCAGGAATTCCGCCCGATCACCCTTCTTCACGCCGTGGTTGACGAACCAGCCCTGGTTGGCTTCGACGGCGTATATATAAGGGCTGGACGGAGTGTGCGGTTGCACGCTGAGAGGTTGCATGTCCTCGATATCGATGACGGTTCCATTCGCGGCGATGAAGGCGATGGATAGCGGAATGTAGGTGTCTTTCATCCAGAAACCGCTCTGCACCGGTCGATCCCAGACAAAAATCATTCCCCGGTCGGGGTCGAGCTGTCGGCGGTTCATCAGCCCCGTTGCTCTTTCCTGCGGCGTACGGGCGACCTCGACCATGAGTATGGTGTCAACACCGCCGGAGCCGTGGAAGATGACCTGCGGTTCGATGGCGCCCGAAGTCGCGGTCGATCCATCTCCGCCGCACCCGGCGATTGCGGCAATGACCAGTAAGCCGAGAGCGGCTAGAAGGCGGAGCCTCACTGCTCCCGCGAAGCCCGGTCGTCCGTGTCGTTTTCGCCGCAGTGCCCGGTGAAACCGCAGTAAGTAAGAACCACCAATATCGGGCCCAGCACCATGCAAAAGAAAATAAACAGGATAATCTCGACCATAGATTTCGTTTCCCCCAGCATTTCGTCCAGCGTTTTACTGCTGCCAACCCGCCAAGTATATCACCAGAAACACTAATGGAAACAGCACAAAGACATCCGCAGTTTTCCTGTTTTGTGTTAACCTGTGAACCGGGAAACACTGTTTTTTGCCGCAGTCGCAATAGCGTCGCGGAAAGCTGAGCCTGAAAGAGGATTTTGGAATCGGAAAGACTGGACAGGATTTATGACTGGGCCGCCACCAGCGGACTCAGAATCGTCGCCATGGTGCTTGGCGCGATCGTTCTCTATTACGTTATCCGGACAGCGTCTCGGCGTTTGATCAAGGTTGCCGGCCGCAAGGTGAGTGATAGCGACCTGGTAACCCGCGAGCAGGAGATGCGGGCGCGGACGCTGGCCGGCATCATCCGCAGCCTGATCATCGGCGCCCTGGTCGCCGTCGTCTCGCTGATGATCCTGCGAGAGCTGGGCTACGACATCGGGCCGCTGATAGCCACGGTCGGTATCGTCGGCGTCGCCATCGGTTTTGGCGCCCAGACGCTGGTGAAAGATATCATCGGTGGATTTTTCGTCCTGCTGGAAGGCCAGTTCTACGTGGGTGATGTGATCCAGGTGGGCCTGGTCAAGGGAAAGGTAGAGTCCATCAAGCTGCGGACCACGCTGGTTCGTGACGGCGAGGGTATCCTGCATATCATCCCCAACGGCGAGATGCGGGTGGTCTCCAATCTCACCAAGGGCTGGAGCCGGGTCAACCTGGACTTCGACATCGACTACCGCGAAGATCTGCCAGCGGTAATCGAACTGATCGGCGAAGCCGCAAAAAAAGTCGCCGCTCCCGAATCACCGGTCGCGGCGTTCATCATTGACGGGCCGGAAGTGCTGGGTATCGAGGAAGTCGCGGGCAAACTGGTGACCATTCGCGTCATCGCCCGCACCGAGCCCTTCATGGACCCCGAGGTGGCCCGGGAGATTCGCCGCGAAGTCGCCATGGCGCTTGGCCAGCAGAAGATCGTCATGGGAAACCGGGAATAGGGGGGCAGGCAGAGCGGCTTGCGCCCGCCGGTCGGCGCTTCTATAATCTTTAAGGCCGGAATCACGCTGTCTGCGTATGGCCATACGGCCGCATTGGAGAAATTTATCCGTCGCCATCACATCTGACTTGGGGGATTAGCTCAGCTGGGAGAGCATTTGGCTGGCAGCCAAAAGGTCAGGGGTTCGAATCCCCTATCCTCCACCACTTTTTGACCCTCACAAATGGCTTTGTTAAGCCATTTTTTCGTTCATATATCGATGAGACCATAGGGGATTCGAACTTTCAAGCTGGCGGAGATTGAATAGTATCGATTATCTTCTCTCGAAGCTCCTCGTGAAATACTACTTTTGGGCAAATATAGTACTAAAGTACGATGTTTTATTGTTGAGCGTTGGTAAATAATAGTTCTTTCCTCACCTTCATTGAGGGCAGTCCTGTTTGGGCGGCCCTTTTTAATGTCTGATTCAAGAGATACAATTTACCAAAATACTTTTTTAACGTGGGAAAAGAGGATGAATGGATATTGACCGGATCAATTTCATAGTAACGCCATTGGTTGCCGCAATTGTCGGTTTTGCGGTTTGGTATTTTCAGTCACGTATTGAAGCTCTACGTCGAGCACAAGAACATCTTCATGATGACCGCCGCAAAGTTTATTCGGAAATACTTGAGCCTTTTATTCGCATATTCGCGGGCATAAATAACGAGGGAGAGAGTAAAAAAGCGATGCAACATTTGCTTTCGGTCGAATATAAGCGAACAGCTTTTGAATTCACTTTGATTGGTGCCGATGAAGTTGTCGGCTCGTTTAACAATCTTATGAAATATTTATATTCTGTGGAGGACGCAGAAACTCCCGACCCCAAAGAGATAATGCGACTTTGGGGTAAATTTCTTCTTCAAATCAGAATTAATGTTGGCAACCCCAAAACTAAGCTGAAACCAGTGGATATGCTGAGAAGTCAGATAAAAGATATTGACAAAATACTTTAAATCCACAATGGGTGCAGTTTCTCGCTTTTGAAGCCATCCTTTTTGGGTATGCCCTTGTAAGTTCGGGGCGAAGATTTTGGCCGATTATGTTTTTACAAATTCGAGTTGCTTCTAGTGTTCTGACCCCTCCTAAATGCCTTGGTTAAGCCATTTTTTTGTTACCCAAATCGTGAGAGGATAGGGGAATCAAACTTTTCTATTCCTGGGCTTGGGTAAATGGCAAAAAGAAAGAAGAATAAAAGAGCAATTAGTAAAAAAGGGCGGAAGCCTGAGAAAAATCAAGTATCGCTTCCGTGCGTACCCGTCGAATGGGCCGGAGAACCACGTTTTGTAATCTTCTTCATCCCTCTTCGTGAATCTTTGCCAATCCCAATAGAAACTATGTGTTTCAAGAGAGCTGAAAAGGTAGATTGGCTTGAAGCGGTTACGTTTTGGCCAACTCCGGAAAGTAGGGAAAAAATGCAGCCGATCTCTCACGAGGGTGAGAATTTCGTATCGCTAAAATTTTGGCAAAGAAAAAGTCGCATTTTACCCTCATCGGAACCGTTCGACTTAGCAATGGAAGTGGCTAAAATTGTTTCTCGAAGAAAGACTTCAAAAACCGGCTCTTCAAAAAAGGAGAAAATTCACACCCTTCCAAATGATCAAATAGGAACGACTATTATCGAGGCTGTAACACCATTACTCCCAGAGCTCGATTTAGAAAATAACGTAAACCTTGATCTATCATTATCGAGTGCTTTTGACCGTTGTCTGCACCATATCGAAGAACTTGCAGAGGCATATCGAATTGCCAGCTCGGACCTTTATTCAACGCCCGTTACTCGCTGTTCGGTATATTTCGCTGTTCCTTGGACATCAAGAGAACCCGCAGATGTCAAATCATATGGAGGAATCGGCATTTTTCTCACTAATGTAGGCGAGCAACATATAACTGCTCCAAAATCTCCAATATCGCATGCTGAGGTGGACAAGACGGCACTAATTTTGGAAAGAACTCGTAAAGGAGATCCGCTGGTGGCTGCCTCCAGAAGTCGTTGGGTTGCGTATCGCGCTCTACGTATAGAATCAGATACGGTCACTGCTGTGATACAGGCTGCGACGTCATCAGAAATGTTCTTTAATACCGTTATACAAATGATTGCGTGGGAAGAAACGGTTTCCCCAAACGATGCAGCAGTCTGGTTTGACCAAGGTCTGTCAAAGAGATTGAGAACATATTATGGGCCAAAGTTAGGAGGAAACTGGGATACTTGTAATCAAAATGCGCCATTGGGAAATTGGAGTAAGAATCTTCAATTTTGTCGCAATAAGACAGTTCATGATGCTTATGTGCCCTCGATAGAAGAAGCTGAAGCTGCCTTAAATGCTGGTGATGAAGCATTGGATTTCTTGATGTCAAGATTGTGCGAAAAGAGAAATGAATATCCGCGTACGACTCTTTTGCTCCTTGGAAGACCTGGTCTTGAAAGACGTGGTCTGTATGCAGGGAAAATTAAAACATTCGTGGAAAAAGTGGCTGCTTCGGAAAACGATTGGTTGATAGAATACAATACTTGGGCAAAAGAATTGGAGAAAGCACTGGCGAATTCAACCTTGAAGTGCAACAGTTAACAGTGTTGACGTTTTGAAGAATACTTCATATGGGGTTTTGAATCCAAGCTTTTTTCTGGGACGGTGATTTAAGCGGTGCGTCGCTTCGGCGATCTGATCGTCGGTGATG
>JAENWV010000177.1 GCA_016650015.1 Thermoleophilia bacterium
ACATGAAAATGGTTCTCGAAGGCGTCGATGACCTGTTCGGCCTCGTTCTTGCGTAGCAGGCCGTGGTCCACAAAAATGCAGGTAAGATTATCGCGCACAGCCCGGTAGACCAGCAGCGCCGCCGTCGAGGAATCAACCCCGCCAGAAAGGCCGCAGATCACTTTCTCATCGCCAACCTGCTCGCGGATGGCTGCCACGGAATCCTCGATGATCGAGACCACGGTCCAGCTGGGTGAACAGTCACAGGCTTCAAACAGAAAATTCTTGAGGATGTCCGTGCCGTACGGTGTATGTACGACTTCGGGGTGGCACTGGATACCGTAAAGCCCCCGGTCGGTGCTCTCCATGACCGCGACCGGTGAACTGGCCGTGGTGCCCGTGACCTCGAAGCCTTCGGGCGGCGTGGTCACCGAATCCCGGTGGCTCATCCAGCAGGTCTGGGTCGAAGGAAGGTCGTCGAAGAGCACAATCTCCTGGGTGACACTCAGTTCGGTCTTGCCGAACTCAGCCTTGCCGGTGCGCGTCACTTCGCCGCCCAGCGTATGAGCCATCACCTGCATGCCGTAGCAGATGCCCAGGATAGGGATGCCAAGCTCGAAGATCTCCGGGTCTATCTCCAGGGCGTCGTCGGCGTAAACACTGGCCGGGCCGCCGGAGAGGATGAGGCCCTTGGGGTTACGCGCCCTGATCTCTTCCACCGGCGTGTCGTAGGGGATCATCTCGGAGTAAACACGGCACTCGCGGACCCGCCGGGCGATCAGCTGGCTGTATTGGGCGCCGAAGTCGAGTACGAGTACGGATTCCATAGGTGGGGCGTATTATATCAGCAATAAAAAAAATCGGTGTAGCGCGGCTGGCAACGCTTCCGAAAACGACGCCGGCTCAACACCAAGCTCCTCGCGCATCGCCGTGATGTCACAGACATTGTCGCCGAGCAGCATGTTCAGCTGATCATTCGTCAGCAACGGCCTGGGCATAATTTTCTCACTTAGCCAGGCCACCGGCCTCACCAGGGCCACGGGGACGTGAGCCTTGAGCCGCCGCTTCCCCATCACCCGGCAGATGGTATCTATCATCTCGTTATAACTGAGCGCTTCCGGACCGCCGATCTCGTAGACCTTGCCGAAGGTGTCCTGCTTTTCCAGGCTATTCGAAAAACTGGCGGCCACGTCGAACACCGAGACAGGCTGCATGCGGTAACGGCCGTTGCCGATCACCGGAACCACCGGTGACAGGCGCACCTGCCGTGCCAGCATGTTGATGAATTCACCGCCTGGGCCATAGATGATGGACGGCCGGAAGATCGTGTAGTCGAGGCCGCTGGCGCGGACATCTTCCTCGGCCTGCCACTTGGTTTTGTGATAAGCAGCATCCGCGCCGGACCGCGTTCCCAGCGCGCTCATGTGCAGGAAGCGTTTGATGCCCGCCTGCTTTGTGGCATGAAGCAGGTTACGGGTGCCTCCCACATGGACCTGCTCGAAGCTGGCGCCGCGCCGTTCGAGGATGATTCCCACCAGATGTATGACCGCGTCGCAACCAGTGACGCCGCGGGCCAGGGAGTCGGCGTCGAGGATGTTCCCCACGACGAGTTCCGCCCCGGGATTTTTGAGGGATCGGGCCTCTTGGGAAGATTCTGAACGCACCAGGCATCTGAGCTCGTACCCGTCCTCCGCCAGCCTTGCCGCGATATGCTTGCCCACGAAGCCGGTGGCGCCTGTCATGAAAACTTTCATGGCGCAACTATATCAGTTGACACTCTCGAGGGCTTATCAGATGCCGGCGCCCTGCTCGGTCTTGTCCTCGTCTTTCTCGGCAACGCCGGCCTCGGCGAAGGTGGCCATCTCGGCCAGCACCTTGCAGCTGGCTTCGACCAGGCTCGACGCCAGCGCCGCGCCGGTCCCTTCGCCCAGCCGCATGTTCATGAAGAGCATGGGCTTGAGCGCCAGCTGGTCGAGCATCAGCTTGTGGCCGGGTTCGACGCTGACGTGGGAGGCGATCATGTAACTGCGGCTCTCGGGGCAGAGGCTGGCGGCGATCAGCGCCGCGGCGCTGGAAATGAATCCATCGATGATCACCGGCACCCGGTTGGCCGCCGCGGCGAGGATGACGCCGGCCAGCCCGCCGATCTCCAGGCCGCCCACCTTGGCCAGAACATCCAGGCCGTCCCGCTTGTCCGGCTGGTTTACCTTGATCGCCCGGCGGATGACTTCGCGTTTTTTGTCCAGCGCGTCGGCGCCGATGCCGGTGCCGCGGCCGACGCTGTGCTCCAGTTCGGCTCCGGAAAAGACGGTGAGGATGGCGCTGCTCGCCGTGGTGTTGGCGATGCCCATGTCGCCGGTGCCCAGCAGGTCGGCGCCGTCGGCGATTGCTTCTTCGGCGACCTCGATGCCCGCCTCGATACAGGCGACAGCCTGGTCGCGGGTCATTGCCGGACCCACGGCCATGTTGGCCGTGCCGGGCCGGATCTTCTTATCAATTACTCCCGGGATGTCAATCGGGCAGGCCACTCCCATGTCGACGATGCGCACCTCGGCGCCAGCGTGGCGCGCCAGCACGTTGATGCCGGCGCCGCCGGCCGCGAAATTGGCGACCATCTGCGGTGTGACTTCCTGGGGAAAGGCGCTGACGCCCTCGTCGGCGACGCCGTGGTCACCGGCCATGACGATGATGACCTTCCTGTTGATCTCGGGGAGGGGCTTCCCCTGGATGCCGGCCAGTTTGATCGAAAGTTCCTCAAGCACGCCCAGGCTTCCCTTGGGCTTGGTCAGCTGGTCCTGCCGCTCATGGGCGAGCCGCATGGACTTGAGGTCCAGCCCGTCGATGCTCTCGATTATTTTATTGAGTTTATTCACTGCTACCTCCGTTGCTTGCCGTTGATTCTTCAAAAGCCTTGTCCTGGCTTTGCCTGCCGTGATTTATACTGTGTGGCCGGTCGCGGCCTTCATCCATCCGGACTACAGGTTCAGTGTCAGCTGCCTTCGACCGGACGGCAGCGATAAGTGGCCGCCATCAGTGCCATCATGGATACTCCTGTTTGCGCCAGCAGGCGGACCCGGTACTCGGGCGCCCAGGGAACCTGTAACGAGTGGAACGGACGGTTATGGGTCGGGAACCAGCGGTGGTGGCCCCGTTTGGGATCCGTCCAGGGCAGCACCTGCTCAACATCGGGCAGA
>JAENWV010000139.1 GCA_016650015.1 Thermoleophilia bacterium
CCCGTGGTAAAGAGTTTTAGTACGTGGTCATCGTCAAGGGAGTACCAGGCGACACGCCCCTCCTTGCGGACTTTCACCAGCTGGGTGTTGCGAAGTACGCGCAGCTGGTGGGAAATCGCCGACTGTGTCATGTTCAGCGCGTCGGCGATATCGCAGACGCAAAGCTCGCCCTTCGAAAGCAGCGAGATGATGCGTAACCGCGAGGGGTCGGACATGACCCGGAAGATCTGGGAAAGCTCGGAAGCGCTATCCCAGTCGATGATGTTTTTCTCGAGCTCCTCCACCAGATCGGGATGAATGCACTGCACATCGCAGACGTATTCCTCGGCGGTCCGGGTGTGTTTGCCGCTGTGCCGGTGAGCCGCCGAACCCATGGCGCCGGTGTTCCGCTTCGCCGCCGGATCATACGCCGTGTCCAGCTTCTTGCCGTCGCCTGCTTTCGTTCCCGGCCTTGATTTATGAATAGATGAACGCATACTCATATATTATGCCGCCACGCGACTACCGTCAAACATGATTCCGGAAGGCTTCTCGGTCTCCGAGCGTTTCGTAGCCACGAAAAAAGGGCCGGCAAGCCGGCCCTTTTGGGATTCATTTTCGTTTTTGCCAGGCGGTCTAGTAAACGGTGACGGTCACCGTTCTCCGGCCCCAGGCATAGGCATCGCCGCAGGGCAGCCAGACATCGATCCTGTTGCCGACGATCGCGCCGCCGGTGTCGGCGGCGATGGCATCACCATAGCCGGAGACGTGCACGCGGCTGCCCAGCGGTATGACGCTGGGATCGACCGCGATGATACCGTGGCCTACCGGCATGCCGGTGGCGGTCGTGCCACCCAGACAATACGCCGTGGCTTCCATGGAGTAGGAGGCGCCGCCACCCGCCGGAGGCGGTGAATAGTCCGAGCCCGAGCCGCCGCCGCCATCTGAGGACGCCGACGTGGCCTGCTGTTGCATCTCGTTCATGCGGGCCTCGATGCTGGCGGCCTCAGCCTGCAACTGGGCCAGCTGGCCCTGATTGGTCTGCATCTCGCTTTGAAGTGAGCCGACGACGCTCTGCTGGCGGCCCTGGGCGTCCAGCAGGTTCGCCTGGGCCGCGCCAAGCTGCTCGGCGGTGCCGGCCAGCTGGTTCTGCATGTCCGAGAGGTTGGTGATCTTTTCCTCGATGCCGCGCTTGGCGTCCTGGACGGCGGTTATCAGCTGCCGGTCCTCCTCGGCGATATAATTGATCATGTCGACCCGGTTGAGGAAGTCCGAGACATCACGGGCTCCCATGACCATTTCAAGGTAGCCGACGTCGTCGCTCTTATAGCTGCCGCGCAAGCGTTTTTCAAGCGCTCCCTGGCGATTGTTCAGCTGGGACTGGTATTCATCGAGCCTCACCTGGTCTTCAGCGATGGCCGCCTGAATATCCGCACGCCGCTGGTTAGTGTCGGCGATCTCATTGCTGTAACGCGTCACTTCGCTATCGACCGCGACCAGGTCCCTGAGCGCCTGCTGATAATTGGCATCCAGTGCCTGCGACCTGGCTTCGAGATCCCCGATCTGCTGGCTGTTTGTGCCCAACTCATCGGCGGGAGTCGCCATGGCGGAAGGAATAGCGAGCAGTGGGAGGATGAGAATGGGAAGTAAAAAGAAAAGTTTTGTCAGTGCGGATGTTTTATGGTTCACTGTGTGTCTAATGAAACCAGCTAAGATAACGTCCTCCAATATTTGATGACGGTACACCCCTGGTGGCTCGAATCCCCACTACAGAGCCAAAATTGCCCGCAAAAAAGGGCCGTGGTTTCCAGAAAATGTCGCAAATTGCACTATTTTCCCCACTTTTTCACTCACCTTTAGATTCTAGACCCCGGCCAAGGTGCGACTATAGCATCCCCTAAAATGGTATGCAAGCTATATAGTGACGATTGTAACTTGCGCTTTTCGGGTTTCAGTTTGCAGGGGAAGGTGCAGGCAGCTGGAAACCTTCTGGTACAGGGGTCTGCCCCTGAATTTTGAAAATCAGGGTATCTAATGGACCGGTGCGGATGGATTGGAAACTTCTAATAACCTCTTTTATCACGATGGTGGTAATAATCGATCCGGTAGGCAACGCCCCGGTCTTCCTGGCGTTGACCGCCGACGAACAGCCGGCGCGCCGACAGCGCTTCGCGATCCAGGCGGTGCTGGCCGCCGCGGTAGTGATCTTCCTCTTCGGCTTCTTTGGCCAATACATCCTGGACTATCTGGGAATCTCCGTTGAGAGCCTGACCATAGCCGGCGGCGTCCTGCTGGGAATTGTCGCGCTGGACATGATGAAAGGAAAGCTGGACGCCAACCAGCAGGTGCGCCGTGGCGCCAACGCGGCCCTTGTGCCCCTGGGGACGCCGCTTCTGGCCGGGCCTGGCGCTGTTGTCGCGGCGATGCTGTTGATGGGCCGAGCCAGCGACGCCGCCGATAAGGCGCTAGTGGCTGGCGGCATCATAGTCGCGCTGGCTGTCGTCTGGATAGCGCTGGTTCTGGCCGGATGGCTGGTAAGGGTCCTGCGGGACACCGGCGTGGACCTGTTGACCCGGATCATGGGCATCCTGCTGGGCGCGATTGCTGTGGAGTTCATCCACCAGGCGGTGGTCAGCTGGATCAACTCCGGCAATTAGTCCTATTCTTTCGCGGCCGGTTCAGATTTCCCAAAGCCGGCTCGCAGCTCCCACAGCCGGTTCGCAGCTTTCACAGCCGGTTCATAGCTCCCACGGCCGATTCACAGTTCCCACAGCAGTCCATATTTTCCACAGCCGATTCGCAGCTCCCGCGTCCGCCCGTTTTTCGGGTTGCCGGACGGTGATGGTTAAAACCTCTGCTGAACGGGAAAACTTGCTAGAAATGATCGCAGATTCTTGCGGTGTCTGGTCTGATCATCGCGGTAGTTAACAATAAATCACGGAAATGAGGCACGAATGACGGGTGTTGAGATCAAACCTGACATCTATTGGGTGGGAGCCATCGATTGGCCGGTGCGCGACTTCCATGGCTATACCATCCCCAAAGGCACGACATATAACAACTACCTGATCGTCGATGACCAGATCACCCTGGTCGACACGGTGAAATACGATTACACCGAGGTGTCGATCAAGAATGTCGCCAGCATAGTCGACCCCGCAAAGATCCATAACCTGGTCATCAACCACGTGGAAAACGACCATGTGAGCGGACTCGGCGATTTCATGGAGCTCTGTCCGGACGCGCACATATATATAACCGAGCGGGGAAGGCAGGTCATCGAGCGGTTATTTGACCTCTCCCCCTGGGACGTGAACGTGGTCAAGACCGGCGATAAGCTGAAGCTGGGCAAGTACACGCTGCAGTTCATCGAAACGCCGATGCTCCACTGGCCGGACTCGATGATGACCTATGTGGAGGAGGCCAGCCTGCTGATCTCCCAGGATGTCTTCGGGCAGCACCTGGCCACCAGCGTCAGGTTCGACGACGATTTCATCACCTGCACTTCCCACTCCGCCCTGGAAGAGGCGGTCATCGATTATTACGCCAACATCCTGATGCCCTTCGGCGCGCTGATCAAGTCGAAGATCAAGGCGATCCAGGAAATGGGCATCCCCATCGATATGATCGCGCCGGACCATGGTCTTATCTGGCGTGGAGAACCGGGCCGGGTCATGCAGATGTACCTGGACATGGCCAACGGCAAGGCCGACCTCGCCGTAGCCATCATTTACGACACCATGTGGAAGAGCACCCAGATCATGACCGAGCCGCTGGTCCAGGGGATCATCGATGAGGGCGTCGACTGCAAGGTGATCAAGCTCCGGGAGACGCCGATGAGCGCGGCTATCACCGATTTCTGGAAGTCACGGGGCTGCCTGGTCGGCTCGCCGACGCTGAACAACGAAGTCTTTCCCTCGGTAGCCCAGTTCATGACCCATTTGCGGGGCTTGCGGCCCAAGGACCGGATAGTCGGGGCGTTCGGCAGCTACGGCTGGGCCGGCGGCGCCGTCAAATGGCTCTACGGCCAGTTCGGGGAGATGAAGCTCCAAGCCGTCGAGGGTGGCGTAGAGGTGAAATACAAGCCGTCACCGGAGGAGATGCAGCAGTGTTACGAGTATGGCCGGGCGTTCGCGAAAAAGGTCCGCGAGTTCCACGAACAATACAATCAAAAACAAGGCAAGGAGAGCTGAAAATGCAGTACAAGTGCAGCGTTTGCGGGTATATCTACGACGAGGAAAATGAGGATGTGGCCTTCGCCGATCTTCCCGATGACTGGTGCTGCCCCACCTGCGGCGCGCCTAAGGAGGCGTTCGAGCTAGTTGAATAGACTGGACTCATGCGTGAAGCCCGGAGCGCGGGAGGCAGGCGATGACAGTCGAAAAAATCAGCTGAGGGCGGCGGCGGGCGGAAAAACCGGGGCGTCGTTCCCGGTCGGATCAGGTAAACTTCAACACAATTAGACGGAGGAACGAGATGACTGAAAAAGGATTATTCTGCGGGATCAACCAGCCGGCCGACCCGGCAAACCTCACCGAGATGGAAAAGAAGCATATGCCCTGGATTGACTGCCCGGACACCGTGAAAGCGGGAGAGCCGTTCCAGGTGAAGATCAAGGTGGGCGAGATTCCCCACCCCATGGAAGAGGGCCACCACATCCAGTGGCTCGAG
>JAENWV010000133.1 GCA_016650015.1 Thermoleophilia bacterium
CATCACCGACGATGAGATCGCCGAGGCGGCGCACCGTTTGAATCACCGTCCCAGAAAAAAGCTTGGATTCAAAACCCCATATGAAGTATTCTTCAAAACGTCAACCCTGTTAACTGTTGCACTTCAAAGTTGAATCCACCCACTTTATTATTCCCTTCTTGCCCGGATAGAAATCAATTTCAGCTGAGGGGCCACCTGCTACGACAACGTCGAGAGCATGAGGCGTGACGGCATCGAGATGGTCGCCGGCGGGACCGCAGCCGGTGAAACCGGATAACCCCAGGCGCAATCTCAATCAATGAATCCTGATATTCCTCGAAGAACCCCGGTGTTGGACACCAGGGTCGTCGCCAAGTGGTTTCTGCCTGAACCGCTCAGCACGCATGATCATGCAAGCCTGATAGAATAGTTTCCATGAAAGGACCTGCATGCAAATGAGGGACATCAAACCCCGCCCCAACCATGCGAAGTATATACGGATCCTGCGCGGCCTGACCCCGGAGGAGCGCCTTTTCAAGGCTTTTGAAATCTCGGCGTTCTCCAGGGATCTCTTCATGTCCGGCCTTCGGAAAAGATTCCCCGACTTAACTGAAGCTGATAGAAAAGAAATCTACCTGAGGCGACTGGAGAAATGTCACAACAGGAATTACTAGCAAAGGTAGTTTCGGCTCTCAACCAGGTGGGCATCGACTATATGGTGACCGGCTCCCTGGTTTCGAGTCTTCAGGGCGAGCCACGCTCAACCCATGACATTGATTTCGTCATATCGGCAGGGCGGGATATTGTCGGGGCGCTCGTCGAAGCATTCCCCCCGCCTGATTACTATCTTGATCGGGAAAGCGTTACGGAAGCGGTCAGCAGACGGGAAATGTTCAACCTGATCGATGTGAAATCCGGTGATAAGGCTGATTTCTGGATTTTAACGGATGAACCGTTCGACCGGTCCCGCTTTGCTAGAAAATATGAAGAGAACGTGCTGGGAATGACGCTCAAGGTTTCCAGTCCCGAGGACACGATTCTCGCCAAGTTAAGATGGGCCAGGCTGTCCGGGGGAAGCGAAAAACAGTTCATTGACGCCTTGCGGGTCTATGAGGTGCAATCTGGCAAACTGGACATGGAGCACCTGGAAAAGTGGGCGAATGAGCTCGGCGTGCAGTCGTATCTGCAGAGGATAAAGAATGAAGCGGTGGAACTATGAGGCGCTCTCCCCAACTGGGTCAAACTCCAGGACGATTACGGCTGTTTCTTCTGTGGAAGCTTTCGGCTTCAGACTATCGCGGATAAATGGCAGTCATCACATCTTCGTTCACCAGGATATTCCCGAACTTAAATCATGTTCTGCTTTTGGCAAGACCCCTGCTGAAGCATTGGCCGAAGTAGAAATCGCCAAAGACGCCTGGCTCGCGGCTGCACGCGCAGAAGGAAAGCCGATACCGCAGCCCAGTTATAAACCGGAGATTTACCAGATTTCGTAGATCACACTGGGATTCTTAACTCTTCTATCGTAAGACGACTGTATTTGCGTTTACTGACTTTTTCCCTCACTGCGCCGGAGAGCACTTCACCGCGTGCATTTCCCCGCGCCCTCCGATAAAATCCCTCCATGCCAGCAACACCCAAGGAACCTAGCCTTCCCCCGCGTGAAAGAGTCTTCTCCGGCATGCGGCCCACCGGCCGCCTGCACCTTGGCCACCTCCTCGGCGCTCTTCCTAACTGGGTCAAGCTTCAGGACGACTACGACTGCTTCTACTGCGTCGCCGACCTGCACGCGCTGACCACCCGCTACGACACCGTCGAGGGCATGAAGCAGGACGGCATCGAGATGGTCGCCGACTGGATTGCCACCGGCATCGACCCGGAGCGTAGCGTCATCTTCCGCCAGTCCGAGGTCAAGGAACACAGCGAACTGGCCCTGCTGCTGGGGATGCTGGTGCCGGTCTCGTGGCTGACCCGCGTGCCTTCCTACAAGGAAATGGTCACCGAGTTGGGCGAGCGCGTCGCCACCCTCGGTTTCCTCGGTTACCCTGTCCTGCAGACCGCCGACATCATTCTCTACAAGGCCGGGCGCGTGCCTGTCGGTGAAGACCAGCTATCGCATCTGGAGCTGGCGCGCGAGATCGTGCGGCGCTTCAACGGCCTCTACGGGCCGGTCTTCCCGGAACCCAAGGCGCTACTCACGCAGACTCCGCGGCTGCTGGGGCTCGACGGGCGCAAGATGAGCAAGTCCTACGGCAACTCCATCGACATCGCGGAAGACCCCGAGTCCGTCCGCAAAAAGATTTCCTCCATGTTCACCGACCCGGCGCGCCAGCGGCTCAAGGACCCTGGCCACCCGGAGAAGTGCAACGTGTTTTCCTATCACCAGTTTTTTGACGCGCCCGAGGCCGAGCAGGACGAGATCGACGCCGGCTGCCGCGCCGCCACCATCGGCTGCACGGAGTGTAAAGGGCGGCTGGCCGACCGCATACTGGCGCGCCTCAACCCGATTCGCGAGAAGCGCGAGACGCTGCTCGCCGAACCCGGGCGCATGGAAGCTATTCTCGAGGACGGCCGTACACGGGCGCAGGTCGTGGCCACTGAAGTGCTCGATGAGGCATGCAGGGCGATTGGCATCGAGTGAGGGGCGTTTAATGGCACACGACTGGGACCTCGAGCTGCTCGACCTGGACCTGGAGGTATTCCAGGGTCCGTTCGATCTGCTGCTGACGCTTATCCTCAAGGAAGAGATCAGCATCTTCGAGGTGTCGCTCTCGGATATCGTTATTTCCTACCTGGAGAAGCTGGAGGCCGAAGAGGATCTGGATCTCGATGCCGCCAGCGAATTCCTCATCCTGATGAGCACCCTACTGGAGATCAAGTCGGCGCAGCTGCTGCCCAAGCCGGAAGAGCTGGACCTCGAGGAGCTGACGCCGGAGGAAGCCCGCGAGGAGCTGGTCATCCGGCTGATCACCTACAAGAAGTTCAAGGAGGCGGCCTCCTGGATGCGCGCCCGCCACGACGTTACCCGCCACTGGCGTTACCGGGCGGCGCCGCTGCCGAAGATCAAGGGCCGCGGCCAGGAAGAGGTACCGCACAAGTACGACCCCTCGAGGCTGACCAACGCGCTCAAGGTGCTGCTGGCCGAGCCGCTGGAGATCAGGACAGACCACATGGCCCGGGTGACCGCCAACGTCTGGGAGCAGATGAAGGCAATCCGCACGGCGGTCAGGCACAAGGCCAAGGTGGCTTTCGAGGACATCGTCGGCGACGCCGACCGGGTCACCCAGGCGGTGACCTTCTTCGCGCTGCTGGAGATGTATAATTCCGGCGAGCTGGAAGTCGAGCAGGAGCAGCTGTTTGGGAGGATACTTATTTATGCGGCGGAGAAGAATAAAAAATTGATCGCCTAGTTACAGGAGGCTGTTTTGGACGACCAGGATACTCAGGAATTTGAAGGGGAAGATGAAACAGATAATCCAGCTGAGGAAAGCATGACGGCAGATGATAGCCCGGATGTGGTGACCGGTGAGCAGACTGAATCGGTGCCTGATGAAAGCGCCAGCACCGAATTAGTCGCTGACTCGGACGAGATCGCGAACCCCGACACTGCTGACACCGCAGTCCTAGAACCCAGCGACGATGCAACTCCTGACGCCGCCGGATTAGCTATTCCCGACACCGCCGACATCGTCCGCGACATCGAGGCAATTCTTTTCATCGCCCCGGATCCAGTCAGCCTCGAAGTATTCTCAGAAGTCACCGGTACTGAAGGCGAAGCGCTGGCCCACGCGGTCGAATCGGTCCGCGAGAAATATTCAGACCCCGATAGTGGCATCACCTTCGCCGAGATAGCCGGTGGTTACACTTTCCGCACCGGCGACTTCGCCCGCGAGGCGGTCGAGCGTTTCTGCCGCCGGCCTGTGGATTATTCCCTGTCGCCGGCGGCCATGGAGACGCTGGCCATCGTCGCCTACCTGCAGCCGATTACCCGGCCCGAGATCGCCCGCATCCGCGGTGTCGGCGCTGACACGGTGGTTGCCAACCTGCTGGACAAGGGGCTGGTGGCGGAGGCCGGGCGCGCCCAGCAGACCGGCGCCGTCAAGTACCGCACCACGGAGGCGTTCGAGAAGCTGTTCGGGCTGGCTGAGATGGCCGACCTGCCTTCGCTGGAGGGCTTCGAGGCTACTCCGGCCGATGTCGAGGAACTGCGCGAAAAGCTTCATCTGGCCGCGGACAAACGGCAGTAGATTTGTGGTGACGGGCTTTATCTTGGAAAGACTGCAAAAGTTTCTAGCCCGCTCCGGCATCGCCTCGCGCCGCAAGTGTGAGGAGCTGATTCTTGCCGGCCGGGTGATGGTCAACGGTGAAACGGTCACCGAGCTGGGTACGGGTGTCCAGCCTGGAGATGTAGTCTGGTTCGACGGCAAACCGGTCGCGCCCGAGCGGCTGGAGTACTACCTGCTTAACAAACCCGCCGATGTCATTTGCGCCGTCTCCGACAATCGTGGTCAGAAGACGGTGATCAACCTGGTCGAAAGCCCGGTGCGGCTTTTTCCCGTGGGCCGGCTCGACCGTGATACCACTGGCATCATTATCCTGACGAACGATGGTGCCATGGCACATTCACTGATGCATCCCAGCTTCGAGGTTGATAAAGTATATAAGGCCGAAGTCGAGGGTGAGGTAACCGAAGACGACCTGGACAGGCTGCGCAGCGGAGTACAGCTCGAAGATGGCCTGACAAGCCCTGCTGTTGTCCTCCTCATGGGCAAACGCAGTGGCGGCAGTTTTGTGGAAGTCACTTTACACGAGGGGCGCAAGCGGCAGGTGCGGCGCATGTTCGACGCTATCGGCCATCCGGTCTGGAAGTTGCACCG
>JAENWV010000197.1 GCA_016650015.1 Thermoleophilia bacterium
CCCTCGCCGATCTTGCGTAGAATGAGTTCGACGGTAACGCGGGTTCCCCGAATGACAGGTTTGCCCAACATCACCTTGGGATTTATTTCAATACGATTGGTAATCGTCATCGCGTTACTCCTCTCTGCTCTTACCCTTAAGGCTACAGAGTAGAATACCCGTTAGCAAGGCTTCATATTTCCCCTGTCCGCATATCCGACAACAAGAGATCACACGAGGGCTAAATTACGAAAGGAATACGAAAGATTCTTGCTTTCTGAAAAAGCTGATGCCGCCCAACAGAACGGCATCGTTACTCCTTCTACTCATGGTAGATGAGCTACGTCAAAATATATGTCCATAATGTTTTCAAATCAATCCTAATTATGGCTGTGAAGATCTCGATTCCTACAAGTTTTAAGCAGGTTCATGAGCACGCACTGGTCCGCTCCCCGGCCTGAATCTGGAGGGGATCGACTGGGTTATCGTCGGTGGCGAGTCCGGCCCCGGCGCCAGGCCCATGGATCCCTCATGGGTTACGGACATCAGAGACCAATGCGCCCAAGCGGGTGTTCCCTTCTTCTTCAAGCAGTGGGGCGGGGTACGCAAGAAAAAGGCCGGGCGGCTGCTTGAGGGTAGGACCTGGGATGATATGCCTTTGGCGGCGGGTTACACCTATTTGATCTGATTTGCATCCGCGCTCTGCGCTTCCCCGCCAGCATCAAGCTTTTTAGCGAGTTCGCTGTTCAGCAGGCACCATGACGCCAAATATTCATCCAGCTCCAGAAATCGGCAATACTTTTGAAATACGTGCGTATCAATCTGCCCGATCTCCCCTTTTTCAACGGCTTTGATTTTGTACTGGGGTTCCTTCAGCTGGGCCGCCACTTCCTTGATTGTGAGGTTCAGCCGGGCGCGCCCTTCCTTGAATCTGTCAGCCAGCGGCATGTAGCGAATAATGGCTTCGGCGTCCACGCCCAGCCGCTCGCACTCATCAAAAAGAGCAGGGTCCAGTACGTCGCGCATCATCTCGACTACCTTTTCCACTCCGACCTGATTTACGATTTCTTCTGCATTCGGCTTCATGGTCTGCTCCCAGTGTAAGTATGCGGAGCCGTCGCAGTCCGCTATACAAACCTTCATCAACCGCTAAATAAACTCCCACCAGCCACTACCCTGCATGACGCTGGCTATCAGCGCACGGTTGGTCTGGTCCAGATCGAAAGCCTCGGGGTCGTAGCCGCCGCCGGCCCAGGTGAGCATGCGGTCATGCTCGGGGTGGGCCGGGCTCACAACCGCCTCAAGAAACTCGTAGAAGCCGCCAATGCCACCCACATCTTCCGGCGGACAGGCAAGACCGCCATCCAGGCAGACCGGGTATCGCCGCGCCGGTTCGGGCGATCCGATATTCTCGACGGTTACCTCGTGCTCCCAGCTGTCGCCCAGATCATACTCATAAATAAAGCTGCGATGCTTGACGGAAACAATATCACTTAGCTTCACCGCGCCCTCGTCCAGCAGATCAGGGTCGCACCATTCCGGGTCAGGATCACTATAGCGTTTGCCGCCTGCACTGAACATATGCAGATGCCCACCCATCCAGCCCATGGCGGCAATCAGATAATCGGAAAGTTTACCCAGCGTCACATCCTGAACCAGAAGCCTTCGCCAGATGGCCGGGTCACTTTCCCGCAGAACGACTCTGAGCTGATAAACAGCGCCTGAACCGGCCAGCGCCGCGAGTCTTTCCGTAAGAAGTATCTTTCGGTCTATCCCCAGAAGCCCGGCAAACTTTTCAATGGGGTATCTGGAGCCCAGAGCCATGAACGGGACGCGATTCAGCTTGAGGATGATTGACGGCAGATCGCAGTATTCGGCGCCTTCGTTGTAAAGGATGTCGTGATTGTAATTAAGAGCAATGTCGTTCATGGAGCCGAGCACGCTGCGGCTATCGGTCTTGGTATACCGTGCATCTTCGTACCCGACCAAAAGCCGCGAGATTACAGTGTTGTCGAAGCCTTCCCGCGTCATCGCTTCCTCAAGCCCCTCGCGAAAGACGATATCCAGGTTTTTCAGCCTGGCCTTACTCGCATCAAAGGTGAGGAATGAAAACAGCGAGTCAGCATGAGTGAAAAGGACGCACTTGCGCCGCGAGATGCGAAGGAGGTTGGCGTACCAAGTGTCCAGCGGCGAGCCGGGGGCATCCCCATCGTACAGCGCAGCCTCTTTAAGGCCCATTTCCTTTCTCAGTTTGGCGGTGCAGCGGATAAGCAGCATGGTTGTTATCCCGTTTTGTGATGCTCTTTTCGAGCGCCGGCATATATAGGCGCCGGTCTGACGAACTGCTCGTCTCAAACTGTAATTAATATATCAATAGCCCGGGTCATTTGCCTCTCCTTCTTTTCAAGCCGCGCTGCCCGGAAAGCAGAAGAAGTCTATCCCAAGGGCGTTAATTTCTTCCGTCCGGTCCCGGTGTTACAATGCCGTTACTCTCACCTCGTTTTTCCCATGCAGTTCTCCCACTTCGCCCAATGGAGCCCGCGCGCTCATTTATTAAAACGCGCGGGCCAGATTGCGAATCAGGAGGATGCGGTTATGGTGAAGGACACGAGTGGAAAGAGAATCGGAAGCGGTGAGGGTGGTTACGACCTTGTACTGGCAGAGGTTGTAAATCTGCTGGAGGAGGCCCGGCGCTCCGCAGCCAGATCGGTTAATGCCATAATGACGGCGACTTACTGGGAGATCGGGCGGCGGGTTGTGGAATGCGAGCAGGGCGGAAGCGATAGGGCCGAATATGGAAAGCAGATTATAAAACGTCTTTCCCTGGATTTGACAAGGCAATTTGGAAGAGGCTTCTC